>WGMV01000020.1 GCA_016124905.1 bacterium | reverse complement strand
TTTTTTGGACCGCTGAAATATTCCCTGCTGCCGGATCATCTGAAAGAGGATGAACTGATGGCCGGCAACGGCCTGATTGAAGCGGGCACGTTTCTGGCCATCCTTACCGGAACCCTGCTGGGCGGGCTGCTTATTCTCAAGGAAGGCGGCGTGCTCGGCATCTCCACGATTGTTGTCGCTATTGCATTGCTGGGCTGGGCGGCAAGCTTCTATATCCCCAAGGCGCCTGCACCGGCGCCGGAGCTGCGCATCAATCCCAACCTGTTTGTGGAAACCTGGCGCATTGTCGGCCATGCGCGCGCCAACCGGGACGTGTTTCTTTCCATCATGGGGATTTCCTGGTTCTGGCTGGTGGGGGCGACGTTCCTGTCGCAGTTCCCGACCTTCACCAGCAAGGTAGTGGGTGGCAATGAAGAGGTGGTGACGCTTTTTCTCATCATGTTCTCCGTCGGGGTGGGGATCGGTTCCATGCTGTGCAACAAACTGTTGAAAGGCGAGATAAGCGCATCCTACGTGCCGCTTGGGGCGCTCGGCATTACGCTGTTTACGGTGGATATCTATTTTTCCAGCAGGGGGCTTCCCGCGCCGCATGGCGAGTTGATTGGTGCCATGCAGTATCTGATGAATCCGGATTATTTCCGCATCAATATCGACATGGTGATGATCGCCATTTGCGCAGGCATTTATATCGTGCCGCTTTATGCCATCATGCAGGTGCGCAGCACGCCAGAGCAGCGCGCGCGCATTATCGCCAGCAATAACGTGCTGAATGCCTTGTTCATGGTGGTTTCCGCCGTTGGCACGGTGGTGATGTTCGAACATGGGTTCGATGTGGCGGAAGTGTTTTTGACCATGGCCATTCTCAATGGTCTGGTTGCCATCTATATCTGCAAGCTTTTGCCAGGGCGCGTGCTGCGCGGTGTGTTGCGGATGATTTTCAGGCTGTGCTTCGGCGTGCAGGTGGAAGGCATGGCGCATTTCAAGAAGGCCGGAAAACCGCTCATCATTGTTTCCAACCATACGTCGTTTCTGGATGCCGCGCTGATCGTTGCCTATATTCCTGAAAAACTGACATTCGCCATCAATACGCAGCAGGCGAAGAAATGGTACATCAAGCCGCTCTTGTCGATGGTGGAGGCGTTCCCCATTGACCCGACCAACCCGCTTGCCACGCGCGCGCTGATTGAGAAAGCCAGGAGCGGCGCCAATATCGTTATTTTTCCAGAAGGCCGGTTAACGGTGACCGGGTCGCTGATGAAGATTTATGAAGGGCCGGGAATGATTGCCGATAAATCCGGCGCGGAGATTCTGCCCATTCGTATTAACGGCGCCCAATATTCACATTTTTCGCGTTTGAAGGGGAAAGTCCATCTGCGCTGGTTCCCTACCATCCGTATGACAGTGCTGGAGCCGCGCCGCTGCGTGGTTTCCGACGAGCTGCGCGGGCGTCATCGTCGCCGTATGGCTGGGGAGAAGCTGTATGACATCATGTCCGACATGATGTTTGAAAGTGGTGATTACAAGCGGACGCTGTTTAAGGCATTGCAGGATGCATGCGAAGTGCATGGTTACTCGCATGTGATGGTGGAGGATGTGAACCGCGAACCAATGACCTACGGCGACCTGCTGGTTCGCAGCGCGGTGCTGGGCCGCGTGCTTGCCCGTATCGCCAAGCCCGGGGAAATCGTAGGCATGTTGTTGCCCAACATGGCCAGCACGATCGTGACATTTTTTGCCGTGCAGCGCATCGGCTCGGTGCCTGCCATGCTTAATTATTCCACGGGTATCCAGAATATTCTTTCGGCATGCCGTACCGGGGTTATCCGCCAGGTTTACAGCTCCCGCCGGTTTGTGGAGCTGGCGAAACTCGGGGATATGGTCAATGCGCTGATCGATGCGGGCGTGAAGGTGTATTTCCTTGAGGATATGGTTTCCTGCGTCGGTCTGGTTGATAAAATAGCGGGTAAGTTCGGCTACGTTCGAAAGTCGCGTTCCAAGCCGGGTGATGCGGCCGTGGTGCTGTTTACCTCGGGGTCCGAAGGGGTGCCCAAGGGAGTGGTGCTCAGCCACAGCAATATTCTCGCCAATTGCAGCCAGCTGGCCGCGCGGGTGGATTTCGGTCCGAAGGACATTGTGTTCAACGCGCTGCCGGTGTTCCATTCCTTCGGCCTGACGGGCGGAACGCTGCTGCCGCTGCTGCATGGCATCCGCACGTTTTTCTATCCGTCGCCCCTGCATTACCGCATTGTGCCGGAACTGGTTTACGATACCAATGCCACCATCATGTTCGGCACGGATACATTCCTTTCCGGCTATGCCAGGTTTGCTCATCCATATGATTTCTACAGCCTTCGTTATGTGTTCGCCGGGGCAGAGAAGCTGAAGGAGGATACGCGCAAGGCGTGGTCTGAGAAGTTCGGCGTGCGGATATTCGAAGGTTATGGCGCAACGGAAACGTCGCCCGTGCTGGCCACCAACACGCCCATGCAGAATAAGCCGGGCACGGTGGGAAGGCTGATGCCGGGGATTGCAAGCAGGTTCGAGGCGGTGTCCGGTGTGACGGAGGGTGCCAAGCTGCTGGTGAAAGGGCCCAATGTCATGAAAGGCTATCTGCTGTCGGATAAGCCGGGTGTCGTGGTGCCACCCCAGGATGGGTGGTATGACACGGGGGATATCGTGCAGATGGATGAGGCGGGGTATATCACCATCAAAGGGCGTGCCAAGCGCTTTGCCAAGATTGGCGGAGAGATGGTGTCTCTTGCGGCGGTAGAGGCTTATATTTCTGCCCTTTGGCCGGGATACATCCATGCGGTTGTCAGCATTCCGGATGCCAAAAAGGGCGAACAGCTGGTTCTGGTGACGCACCATGAACAAGCCGGGCGTGAGGCGATTATACGCCACGCGCGTGCAAACGGCATCGGCGAGCTCAGCATCCCGCGTGACATCGTGGTGGTGAAGCAGGTGCCGCTGCTTGGCAGCGGCAAGGTTGATTACCCTGCCGTCAAGGCGTTGGTGACCACGGGTTGACGCTGCCTAATGTATTGCACCACGAAGGCCACGCCCATGGCGGCGGCCAGGTGCTTCAGCGTATGTCCGCTGACGGTGCCGTCGGTCAGGGCAAACAGCTGGTGATCAAAATGCTCCAGCAGCTTGGATGCGGCATACCAGCCCAATGTGAAATACAGGCATGTGCTGCCGGTATAACGCGGACGAGTGCACAGCAGCAGAAAGGGAATGACTAGCATGGGAAAAAACTGAATGAAGGCATAAGGACGCACATCACCCCGGCCCAGGCTTTCGGTATAATCCCAATACCAGACGCTGCCGATGCCAAGAAGGATGAGGGAAGGGAAGAAGCGGATGCCCGCCGTTGCGTCGATGCGTTCCATGATCAGGTAGGAAAAAAGAGCCATGAAGGCAATGGTCATGGGCAGCCGGTCCCATACCAGCGTGGCGTTGCCGGGCGTGAGGTGATAATAGCTCGAACCGAAACCAACCAGCGCTGTGCCCGCAAAAAATATATACCAGATATATTTTTCCCCGCGAAACTGGAACAGCTGCCTGCGCCAAGTCATGGCCAGCCCCCAGCAGCCAACCAGTATGAAGGCAAGGTTTCCTGCAACATCCCCAAAATTGGGAATGCCGTAAAAGGCACGCTTGTCGGCAAAATCATGGTAGGCTGGATCCTGTGGGATGGGGCCCTGCCAGTATAGCGCCGTTGCGGCGATCAAGGCGATGACGGCCATTGCGATGAGGGATTGCTTCTCGGAAAGCTGAATCATGAATCTCTCCTGAATGTACCGTGTTTGAGGAAATACAGGGTTTGTTCCAGCACATCCGTAGAGCTGGTGAAAAAGGTGTGACTGGCATGGACGGTAATGTGATCCTTCATGCCATCGACCCTTGTGCTTTCCACGGAAACTTTACCGTCATTGGGCCCGGGGATCAGCAGGGAACAGATGGGATCGATCGTTGCATCGCCGGCAATGACACCCAGTTCATAATCCACCGTGCCAAGCAAGGCGTTTAGGCTGTCCTGCCTAGTAGTGAGCTGCTGACCGGCGGGGCCGTAGAAATGCCGGTATAACGGGTTGTTCAGCAGATAATCCGCTATTTCGCTTCCGCCATTGGGCGTTGCCAGCAGCAGCACTCGGCCTAGCCTGACCGGGCGATGACGGTTAAGAATGCCGCGCACCAGCAGTCCACCCATCGAATAGCCGATAAAATGGACAGGGCGCGATTTGTCGGGCGTGTGTCGGTCGACGTAACGGCTGATATGTTCCACCAGTTCTTCCAGAGAATGTCGGGTGGAAGGGTAATTGAGATTCAAGACATAATAGCCCGCGTGGCCCAGTTTCTTTTCCAATGGCGCCATATGGCGCCGCGTGCGGGCAATGCCGTGCAACAGCACCACGTAATCACCTTTGCGGTTTTTAAAATGCTGGCGGATATATGGGGCGGAAAGCCAGCGGGACCATCTACGCATCTGCTTTCAGTCCTGTAAGGAAGCTGCCGACAAACATATCGGCCAGTTTGCCCGCGGATGCAGGGCCGGCTACATCCAGTTTGCCGCTGAGGGAAAGGGTGCAGATGCCGTGAAGGCCGGCCCATAATACCTGCGCGGCCTTGCGGGCCGTAGCTCTGGTGGTGCCGAGTTCTTTCATGACGGCCTGTTCCAGCAGGGTAAAGATGGCATCGATCTTCTCCTGATACCAGTCGGGCAAAGCGGCGCCTTCGGGCAGGCGATGCTCGAACAGAAGGCTCCAGCGGCGCAGGTGCGCGCGGCTGTAATCCATATAGCTGTGCGCCATACGGGCGATGGGATGTTTCCCGTCTTCGGCCAGGCGAAGTTTTTCCAGCAGTTCTTCCAGCGTGACGGCGTTGATGTGCAGCACCACGTCATCCAGGCTTTTGAACATCTGATATAGCGTACCGACCGTGTAGCCCATGCGGCTGGTGATGCTGCGCACGGTCAAGGCGCCAAGCCCTCCTTCATCCACAATGGCACGGGCCGAGGAGAGTGCGAGTTCCCGAAGTTCTTCCCGTGTGTGATCACTGCGGCGCGCCATGGTGAACCTATAAATTAATCATTGTTTATTTTTATGCCCTGGCGGCTGTTTTTTCAAGCATTACTTTACGCTGAAATGTACTGGAGGGAGTGCATTGGCCGGGCCGCCGTCCGGCTGGAGAATGTAGGCGGTCACGGTGAAGTCGCCGCGTTTCACCGGCCATGAATAGTCGGGCCTTTCCGTGCGGCCCAGGTAAATGCCATTGAGATGCCATTCCACGCTTTGCCCGGGTGGGAGTTTGTTAAGGCGAAAGGTGAAGAACTGGTCTGTCGCGGGGATGCGCGGATCATAGGCCAGTTG
This sequence comes from bacterium, assembly GCA_016124905.1. Lineage (NCBI taxonomy): Bacteria > bacterium. Next base: position 107,514 of record WGMV01000020.1, on the reverse strand, counting down.
AAGTTTCTCGGTGGGGCGGAGGATGGCGGTGGATTCCACCGGAGCCGCATTTGCCTGGGCAATGGGTTGCAGACCGGCAGGCATGAAATATTCCCGGCGTTTGAAACATGCGTGCGATGATGGCTGATTGATGCCGGCCGGGGAAGGAAGGCAGACATCCTGCTGCACCAGCCGAGGGCTTAAATAAAGCGGCGCGGTTTCATGTTGCTGGTTGAGTTCGGCAAAGATGGAGCGCAACACGAGCGCTGGGCCGGAAGAGCCGGTAATCTTGTGCATGGGGGTCTGGTCGAGGTTTCCCATCCAGACACCGACGACGAAGCGGTTATTGTAACCGACGGCCCAGGCATCGCGGTAATCGGTGGAGGTGCCGGTTTTGACAGCGGTCTGGGTGGGAAGGTTCAGGACGCTGCCCGCGCCGAATTCCAGACGTCTGGCCCAGGGGTCCGACAGGATGTTGCCGATGAGGCTTGCGGCCTCTGGCGAGAATGCCTGGACAGTTCGGGCTGGCTGATCGTTCGAGGCGATGGCATGAAGCGGGCGCAGGCGGCCCTTATTGGCAAGGCCAGCATAGGCGGTGGTGAGTTCCAGCAGGGTAACCTCGCCATTGCCGAGCGCCAGGCCGTCGTCATAGAACCAGTCGGCTTTGGTGAGGCTCGCGAAGCCGAGCTGGTGCAGCTTGGTGAGAAAGGGATCGACCCCGACAAAGGCGATGGCGTGCAGTGCTGGGATATTCAACGAGTTGCCTAAGGCTTCGCGAAGGGAGATATTACCGTAGAAGCTCTGGCTGTAATTGTTGAAATGGTGCAGCCCGTTGCCCACGGCGCTGGCCAGCGGTGCGTCCTCCAGCAGGGTGGCGGGGCCCCAGCCTTTGTCGAAGCTCATGGCATAGAGAAAAGGCTTGAGCGTTGAGCCGGGCTGGCGGGGGGTCAGGACGGCATCCACCTTGGCGGCGGGGGTGTCGGCATGGGCCAATGGCCCGTTGCCGCCGATTACCCAGGCGAGGATTTCACCCGTCTGATGATCTGCCACCAGGACGGCGGCGTTCTGGACATGTTTTGACGTCAGCGCGCCGAGCCGTGCATCGAGCAGAAGCTGGACCTCGCGCTGCAGGTCGGCATCCAAGGTGGTGCGCAGGCTGTTGCGGCCGTCGGCCAGGTGGTAAGGCTGTTCGCGCAGGTAGCGGATGAAATGGCTAGCTTCCACCGGCGAGGCAGGCAGGTCGAGCATCAGATTGTCATCGAGAATGGTTTGGTATTCATCGGGTGAGAGAAGCCCCTCATCTTTCATGGTGGTGGCAAGTTGCTTTGCCGCGCGTTGCACACGGCCGGGGTGTGTGTGCAAGTCCCAGGCGGAGGGAGCGCGCGGCAGCACGGCAAGGGTCACCATTTCCTGGCTGGAGAGGGTGCCGACATCGCGGTCGAAATAATAGCGGGCAGCCTGTGCCACGCCGCGCCGGTTGGCAGCATAGGGCACCTGGTTGAGGTAGCATTCGAGGATGTCGCTTTTGCTGTTATTTCGCTCCAGCAGCGCGGCCTCCCAGCCTTCCAGCCAGCGGGACCAGAGGGTGCGCGGGCGCGGGTTGATGATGCGGACGACCTGCTCGGTGATGGTGCTGGCACCGCGGACGGATTTGCCCGCGCGGAGGTTCTGCCACAGGGCGGCGAGGCGTGCGCGCCAGTCCATGCCGTGATGGCCGTAGAAATGACGGTCCTCCGAAAGGATGAAAGCCTGCTGCAGGCGAAGCGGTATTTCGTGCAGCGCTCGGCGGTCGTTCTGGTTCAGCGGTGCCTGGTAGCTGGCGGTGAGGGGAATGCCGCTCCGGTCGGTGATGCGTGGCAGGGAGGTGCCACCGCCATATTCCCGCAAGGGCTGATCCAGCGGTTTCAGGCTGAGAATGGTGGCGATGGCGAACACCATGGCGCTGCCGAAAAGGCAGGCCAGAAGTGTTCCGAACGCTGAGCGGCGCGTCATGGTTTTGCGTCGGCTTCCGGCGGCATGATGCTGAAGCTGCCACCGGCGGCTTTGCCATAGACATCCGTATCATACATTTCCTGCGCCAAGGTGGGGGCGGCCGTGAAGCTGCCGCTGGCAATGGTCTGTGCCATGTAGGAAAGGTGATAGTTGCCCTGGGGCAGATAGTCGGCATAGAAGCGTGCGGCATCGTGCCGGAGTTCCTGATGGTAGAAGCTCCAGAAGCTGGCGTTGAAGCCGGTCCAGTCATTATGCTGGAACCAGAAGGATGCCTGGGCGGCTTCGAAACCCGCCTCATTCGCATCAACCGTGGAGCTGTTGGTGAGCTGCGTGTTCACCGGCTCCAGGCCGCCCGGGATGGGATCATCCACCACGACGAAGTTGCGGGCGGCGGGAAGGGACAGATAGAGATCCACCCGCACCAGCGCGCCGCGCTTGAGCTGCTCGCCGGGTTGAAGCAACTGCCATTTGCCGTCTTTTTTGATGCTGTATTCGCGCGTGACTTCCATGCCCGCATTGGCGGGTTTGCTTTGCGTGGCAGGCATGGCGTAGCTGAGTGCCAGGCCATAATAGAGCCTGCCCGTGCCTTCACGTGCAATGGAGACGGATTGCGGCTGGCCGATGAGGGATGGCGAGACGGGTTTGCTAAAGGTGACGGCGGGGTCCCTCCGGCTGTTGAAGCTGGTATTGCCGAAGGGTGTCTGGCCCAATGTGGCAGTGACGCTTATGGCCGGTGCGGCCTGTTCGTACTGGCGTGCGTATTCTGCCAGAGCCTGCGTGCAGAAGATGTTTTCCTGCGTGTTGGCCCAATGGGTTTTGGCGCCGCGCGTCTGGGTGATGGTGCGCACCAGTTTGAAGGGGATATCGCCCGCCAGCGTTTTGCCTTCCTCCGTGGCGGCCAGCGCGGTGAAAGCGCTCAGGATGGCGCAATTGTCGCGCATGGGGGTGACCATCAGCCAGTCATAGCCGGTATCAAGCGATTCCTTGAACTGGAACTTGCCGCCGGTCTGGCCGCTGCTGGCAAGCAGATTCTTCGCCGTTTCGAGGGCGGCGGGCATCTGATGCATTTCAAGCGCGGCCTTCAGGAAGAAGGCTTTGCCGAGCAGGCTCATTTCCGGCATGTGGGAGCGATAGCGGGCGATGTCCTCTGCGGTGGCACGGTCATCCTCCGCCAGTGCCGCCAGTGCCACGGCGCGCACGGTAGAGCGCATGCCGTTGGTGTAATGATCCGGCGTGGCATCGTTCTTCAGCAGGTTCTCCAGGTAGGCATTCAGTTTATCGGAAACGGTTTCCGGTATGGTGTGGCCTGCATCCGAGAGCCAGTTGAACGCCACGGCGGTGAAGGCGCTGAGATAAGGATCGCTTCGTTCGTCGGTGGGGACGAAGAAGGCCATGCCGCCGTTCGGCGCCTGGAAACTGGCGGCTTCATCCAGCGTGGTTTGCGGCAGGTTGTCGCTTTCCTTCCAGGGGGCGGCGGAGGCAGGTAAATAATCCTTCAGTTGCGTGTAGGTGGAAGCCATGACTCCTTTGGAGATTTTCTGCTCCCAGCACAGATAGGGATAGGTACGCATGTAACTGAATGCGCCTTCCAGATTGCCGATGATGGTGGGTGAAAGGGACAGGCTGATGCTGCCCTTGTCCGGCAATGCGCCTTTGGGGATGGAGATAGATTCCTTCGCCGTGTCCTGATCCGTGGTGCCATAGGTGGCGGCGAAGGAGAGGTTACGGTATTTCTTTACCGGTACATGGTGGGTGGTGGCGTCGCCATCGGCAACATCCTGTGCGCTGACATCAAAGGTGATGTCACCGGCATCCGCATCCCGCGAGGCGGGCAGCGTGGCTGCTTTCACCGGCAGGTAGACGATGCCGCGTTTGTAGGGCTCAAGCGTCAGGGTTTTTTCCAGGATGTTGTTTTTGCCCTCAATATCACCGCCGGCATTGAGGCGGATGGTGATGTCGCGTTTCTTATCCGTGCGATTCATGACGCTGAAGCCTGCATGGAAACTGTCGCCTTCCATCACCTGGCTGGGCATAACGGGGCGGATTTCCGTCGGGCGGTTTACCTTGAAACTACCCTGGCCAAGGCCGAAGCGATCGTGCGGGGTGGCGGCGATGGCAAGGACGCGCCAGCCGGTGAGGTTGTCGGGCACGGGGAATTCGATGGTGGCCTTGCCCTCCTTGTCCGTTTTCAGGGACGGGTTCCAGTAGCTGACGAATTTGAAGAGCGAACGCATGGACAGATCGTTGCCACCGTCGCCGCCCTGGTTGGCGCCTTTTTTCTCGAACTTCTGACGACCGATGAGCACATTCAGCAGGCTGTAGTTGCGGACGTCCAGCTCATCAAGCTGGTAGATGTGTTTTTGGGGGTCGTAATAATCTGTGCCTCCGGCAATGAGGTCGAGGATGGCTTCGTCCACCACGGCGACGGCGAGTTCCACCGGCTGGCCGCCCGCTTCGGGATGTGGAACGGTGGCCTGAAGCTGCACTTTCACCGTGTCGCGCGGTTTATAGACTTCCTGCGCGGGGGTGGCGGTGACGGTGATCTGTTTGTAGGGATCCACCACGTTTAGCTTGAGGTAGCCCATGCGCATGGCGGGTTTGCCGAGGTCGATCTGCCCGACGGGGACCAGGGGTTTTTCCACGCGCGGTGACACCACCATCACGGAAAGGTATGCACCGGGCAGCATGTCGGGCGTGATGGGGACGGTGATGACGGGTGTGTTGCCTTCCAGCTTTTGTACCTGATGGTAAAGGATGCCATAGCGTTCCACGCTGACGAGGGCCTGTGCACCCGGGTAGGGGTTCTTGATCAGGAATTTCGCCTGGTCGCCGACCTTATACTGGCGTGCCTCGGGGATGATCGGCAGGCCGGTCTGGTCGCCATTGTCCCACACGAAGCTGGAGGCGCCGCTGACGTAGAAATAATGGCTGGTGCTGTGCTTGACGCCGTGTGTATCGGCAATGGTGGCGGTGGCCTTGTAGTAACCGGCCTTGGGCGGGGTGAAGCTGCAGCTTCCCGGTTGCGCGGCGGAGGTGCCTTCGCAGCTGGAGATCTGCTTCCATTCGTTATTATATTCCGTGGTGTAGGCGTTGCCTGCACTTTTGACGCGCGCAGCTTTCGTTTCCTGCCGTTCGAACGTGAGGTTGACATCGGTGCCGGGAGTGGGCGCGCCTTTGGGGTCCACCACGAGATATTCCATGGTGCCGGGTTTGTTTTCCTCATAGAGCCATTGGGTGGGGTGGAGGCCGACAAGGCGGTTCACGCCCGTGTAATCCGCCTGCGCATAGCCGGTGATGAATTTGCCGCGTTCATCCTGCACCGCGCTTTCGACGGTCATTTTGCCATAGGCGATGTTGGTGTCCTCCGGCGTGAAGGAGGTAACCAGCTCACCACGATCGCCGACCTTGTCGGAGGTCTGGTAGATCTGCTGGTTGTCGGCCTCGCCTTCAAAGCTATCGAAATGGAAGGGGCGCGCGATGGTATTGGTGGGGGTGAAGGGGCGGCTGTCGAGAATGGCGGTGACGCGCGCGGTGGCGTCGGTGTAGGCGCCGCCGGAATGGAGTTCCGCCCGGGTTGTGACTTCTACCTTATCGCCTGCGTTGAAATGGTCGCCATTAAGCTGGCCGGTGACTTTGAAGGGGGCAGTGGTGAAATCGCTCACCAGCACACGCATGGGGTTGTAGGCTCGGGTTTGCGGTTCGCTTTCGCCTTCGGCTTCAGGCATGGTGGCGGTCAGCTGGAACTCATACCAGCCCACGGGGGCCTGTTTGCCTGTGGTGAATTCGCCACTGTAAGTACCGAATTCATTGAAGCGCACATGCTCGATATGCTCGGCGCTGGTGCCGGTGGGGTCCATGATGTCGAGCGTGTATTCCAGATCCGGCGGGGAAGTGAGGCCGCCATTTTCCTGATCGCGCAGGTAGAGCTTGTATTGAATGGTATCCCCGGCGCGGTAGATGCCCTGGGCGGTGGTGCCCCAGCTGCGCATGTGGCCGTGGATGCGTTCCGGCGAAGACCAGACATAATCCTCGCCTTCGGGAACTTGCGTGCTGATGCTGTAATTATAATCCACCGGAAGCAGGGCCATATCGCCGTCCTTGTCCACACGGACGAAGAGGCGTTCCTGGTTCCATTCGTAACGCTGCGTGGATTGCAGATTTGGGTCGATATCCACAGTGCCGGGCAGCCAGGCGGTTCCGTCTGGCCCGGTGATGGCGGTGCCGATGGCGCCGCCGCCGTTGCCAAGGCTGGTGTAGCTGTCGGTATAAAGCGACACATCGGCATTGCTCACCGGCTGGCCAGTGGCAAGGTCCGTCACCCAGAGCATGCTTTTGAAATGGCCTAGCTTCAGATGGACTTCGTAAGGCGTGACCTGTGCGAAGAGTTCCTGCGTGCGTTTAATGGTCCGGTTGCCGGCTTTGTCCAGAATATCCGGATTGGTTCCGACGATGCCATAGACGGCGCCGCTTTTACCGTGCAGGATATCGCGCAGGCCGAAGGGGACAGCGAACTGCTTATCCTGTACAGCGGGAACGGTCCGCTCATAGGTCTGGTTTGCTTTCGCATCTTCCGGCGTGAGGCTACGGTAATGAAAGCTGAAACCTTTGAGGTTGTTGACGTAGAAGGGAATTTCGCTGTCGGTCCGCATTTCCAGCAGGGCATGGCTATAGGCGAGCACAAAATTGGGGCGGCGCTCGCTGTTGTTGAAGCTGATGCGCAGATCATTCTCAAGCGGGCGGCCGAAAATATCGGTAATTTCAAATTGAGGCATGGGGGCTTTGGTGAAAAGCCCTTTCAGCCACAACCACCAGCGCTGATAGAAGGGAAGCGCATCGCCAAGCGGCATGCCTTCGTAATGCTGCCTGGCCAGCAGGCCGTAGGGCAGGTTGATGCGGTAGGTTTTATCCTTGTAGTGGGCGATGCGGAACATGTAGGAGGTGCCGTCATCCTCACTTTCATCATCGGCTTCCTCCTCGCGCTTCGGGAGGTTGATGACCGGTTTGAAGGCCAGGGCATGAAGCTGATTACGCATGATAGGCGCATTGAACACCAGGGAGATGGAGGCCATGGGGTCGCATTTCCGTTCGCCTGAGTCATTACCTGCGGGAATGGAGATGGAGGTTCCTTCCAGATCGGCGCATTCGATGCCGATGAATTGCGGTTTGGGCAAGGTGTCGAATTCAAAAACGCTTTCATTCTGGTTGCCGCCTTCCGTGCCGTAAAGCGAGCGAAGGCCGGGGCTGGCGTAAAGCAGGTAATGGGTGTCTTCCCTCAGGTGGCGGGAAGGATAGACCAGCCAGCTGGTGCGGCCTTTGTTGCCGTTTGAAACCTCTTTGGCTTTTTCTTCTGGAAGGTCGGTCACTACCAGCTTGCCGGTAGAGCTTTTGCTGACGGTGAAATAGCTGGGATACATGTCATCGGGGTCGGGGTCCGTGATGACGGTGAGGTGGATATCCTTCGTATCCGGTTCCTCGCGCAGGCTGATATGGTCTTCCACCTCATCTTCCGTAACCGGCTGGTTGAAGGTGAGACGAAGAACGGGCATTTCAGGCCCCTGCCAGCGGATGAAGCGGCCATAGCTCAGTTTGGGCAATGTGGTGGTAAAGCCATGTTCCACAGGTTCTGCGATGGTGGCGCCATCTTCGGCCTTAATACCGGGCTTTACCACCATGGTGTAATGCGTGGCCGGCTGCAATGCGTCTTTCTCACCGAGGTTGCAGGATAAGGCGCTGGTGTTCAGCCAGCGCCATTCGCAATTCAATGGTGGCGCGATGGTGATCGGAATTTCCCCGGCATCGCGCTCCATTCTGCCCAGGGGAACGACGGCACGGTTGAACTGCAGCACAATCTGGCGGCCTGCCTCTGCATTTTCGCCATCCGGGGTGATGCGGTCGATGCGGAGCGGTAGTGCTTCTGCATAAGACGACAAAGGCAGCATACTGACCAGCAAGGCCAAAAGCGCCATGCAAGGTTTGGCCATTCGGTAGGTCGTGTGTAGGGTCGTCACTGCCGCACCTCAGCATGCCGTTTAAGGCAATGGTTTTACCATGGTTTTTGCGATGCGCCAGTTTTATGCCGCTTGCCGGTTTAATGTTTGCCGGATCCGGACTTCTTACCACCGCCATCCTGTTTATTGACGGTGGCCCAGCCTATGCGTTCAGCCTTCTTTTTGGAAGCTCCCTTGTCTTCATAGGATTCCTCAATATGTTCGGCCTGACGTTTTTGCTTATCGGTATAAGCGGCTTTGCTACCACGTGGCATAGGATTCTCCTGTATCAGGGAAGGGTGAGAGTTTGTTATGGCAGGGTTTGTTTCAATGCGCCGTTTTCTTTTGAAGAAGGAATGTAAAAATTCAGCAGGGGGAGTTACTCCGCATGGATTCTTTATCCGAATCGGCATTGATTGGGGGTGCACATAAAGGAGGCGCGTATGAATCTCTTTGGAGCATCCGATAAGGAAAAAGACACCCTTGTTGCCGCACCCATACCCGAGGCCATCAAGAAACAGGCCAAGGTCGTTATCATCACCGCGGACGATACACAGGATCTGGAATTTTTTTATCCCTATTACCGATTTACGGAAGAGGGTTACCACGTGGATGTAGTGACGCCAAAAGGCGGGTCCTTCAAAGGCAAATATGGTCTGGGCCTGTCTCATACCAAACCCATTGGCGGTGTGAAGCCGGATGATTATGCCCTGCTTTACATACCCGGCGGCAAGGCGCCGCAAGAGCTGCGCCGTAACCGTGAAGTGCTGGCATTCATCAGTGCTTTCGCACAGACCGGAAAACCTATCGCCGCCATTTGCCATGGGCCGCAGGTGCTGATCGAATCCGAAGTGGTGTTTGGCCGCCGTATGGCTGCATGGCCTGAGGTTGCGCAGGAATTGCAAGATGCTGGCGCGCATTTTGTGGATGAGGAGCTGGTGATCGACGGGCCGTTCATCACGTCGCGCATGCCGGGTGATCTGCCGCGGCATCTGGCTGGCACGCTTGATTATTTGAAGCAGCTGGAATCTTCCGCACAGGATGATTCCTCCAAACATACCGACCGTCACTATTCAGCGGCGGCATAGGAGGCCCACCATGGTACCGTTTGACCCACAGCCTGGAATGATCGACCGGTTTGAAGCCCATCACCTTACGGGAGATCGCCATATCGGCTTTCCGATTACGGGAAGAGGGAATGCGACCCCGGTATCGCCACCGGTTTTTCCCGGCTTCTCACACTATCCATCCAGAAATATTTTTTAGCAATTATTGCCCATAATAAAAAAAGCCGTTCGTTTCCGAACGGCTTTTCTTTTTGCCCTTTTATTATTGGGGCATTTTTTCCGGCATGTGCCGATGTGGCTGTTCCTTGGTGGGTATTTCCGGCTTGTTGCGTTCCGTATCCTGTTTTCTCGTGGGAACGGTTGGCGGATTGTCAATGCTGCCGTGGTTGGCAGGATAGGCCGCGTTCATGTAAATCTGCGGGTAGGTTGAGGAATGAAACATAACGTCTCCTGTGTGAATGAAGCATCATTAAACCTCTATCCATCTAAAGCTGCGAGCCGCCTTTCCATCCTGCTCATAATATTCCCATAAAGTCTCATCCTGTATGGAATTTTTACTTAGCCCCATGTTTCATAAGCCTATGATAAAAGGCATTTATGATGAAGTATTCCGCTCATATGGAACATAGCGAATGGACCCTTTACCGCAGCCCCGCCGAGACGTGGGAGGCGATGTATGATGATTGCCTTCAGGCACGTATCTCGATTGAATTTGAGCAGTATATTTTCCAGAATGATGCGCTTGGTGGACGTTTTTTAAGGCTTTTTCTGCGAAAGGCGAAAGAGGGGGTGGCCATTCGCCTGCTGCTGGACCGCGTGGGCAGCCGTAGCCTTTATCAAAGCAGAAAGCTGGCATTGCTGCGCCGCTATGGCGTGCGTGTCGTTTTCTTCAATGCCGTTAAAGGATGGCGGCGCTTTCGACTTTCTGAATGGTACCCGCGCACACATGCCAAGCTGATGCTGATCGATTCCGCCATTGCCTATGCCGGGGGCGTGTGTTTCGATGCATCCATGGCGCATTGGCGGGATACGCATATGCGCAGCACGGGTGCGGTCGTGCAGGAGATATGCGCGGCATTCAATCATACCAACAAGCGTTTCTTTAATTTGCGCGCGCGGCGAGCCACCGTTCCTTTGCCACGATGTAAGGGTGATATTCATTTCGAAATCAGCCGCAAACGGCGTGAGCGTAACGGCATTTATCATGAGATGCTTAATCATTTTTCAAAGGCGAGTCAGTCGATTGAAATTGTCTCACCCTATTTTATTCCCAACCGTAAGCTTATTTATGCGTTGATAGACGCACGGCAGCGCGGTGTTAGGGTGCGTGTCATGCTGTCGGAGAAAACGGACAGTCTTTTGGCAGATATTGCCATTCGCCGGTATCTGCCTGCCTTGCTGGAAGCAGGGGTGGAGGTGCATTATTACCTGCCGGTGCCGCATCATGCCAAAATCGTGCTGGTTGATGACGCATGGGCCACACTGGGCAGCATGAATCTGGATTATCTCAGCCTGTTCCGTAACCGCGAGAGCAATTATCTTATCACCGATAAGGCATTGATTGCGGCGTTGCGAAAGGATTTTCAGGAGGATTTGAAAAAATGCAGCCGTATGACGCTGGCAAAGCTGGCCAAGCAGCCTTTCTATTATCACCCTATCGGCTGGGCGACCCATATGCTGCGCGGTTTTATGTAGGCCTATGACCGAAGCCCATACCATCATGATGTCCAACATCGGCTATGCGCGCGATATCGACGGATCACTGGCGGCGCATGTTTTGAAGTCTTACCGTCACCTGTGGTGTTCCAGCCGCGTGCAGCAGCGGGTGATTGGCCAGGTGAAAACCATCATGCGGCATTATGCGGTGGACTTGTGCTGCCTGCTTGAGGTGGACACGGGTATCCCCTCGCTGCCCTATAGCAACCAGCACCGTGCGCTGATGGATGAGGAATACCGCTTTGGCGATGCGGAGAATAAATATTTAGAGAACAGCCGTTTGCGTAAGCTGCCCATCACCATCGGCAAGAGTAACGGGTTCGTAGCGAGGCGGGATTATCCGTTTCAGAAGCTGTTTTTCAGCCGGGGCACCAAACGCCTGATCTATCGGGTGCAGCTTGAAAAGGGCGTGAGCCTTTATTTCACGCATTTTTCCCTCAATAACGCCATCCGCGAGGCACAGCTGGCAGAACTGTTCGACCTGGCCGATCAAAGCCCGGATGAGGTTATTCTGATGGGGGATTTCAATATTTTCGGCGGGCTGGATGAAGTGCGGCCTTTATTGCAGCGTCGGGATCTAACGCTTCTGAATAATCCGGAAGAGTTTACTTTTAAATTTCATCAGCGTTCCATGCTGCTGGACCTGTGCATCTGTTCTAATTCCTTGCTTGGTCGGGCGAAGCTTACCATTGTGCCGCAGCATTATTCCGACCACGCCGCGCTCGTGTTACATCTAACGGCATGAGATTTATGGGAATCGGATATGAAGCCCCGGCTCGCCGCTCGTTTTCTTATCCGGCGGCGGTTAATTCTGGTTCATCCGCTTGATTGGCAAGCGGCCATTTTAAAGCCTGCATTCCGGAGAAGCACCATGAGTAATTCCCAGCAATCACGCACCCAGAAAGTGCCAAACGATCAATATTCCAAACAAACAGACGATGTGAGCGGTAAAGGCTACAAAGATGCGAATTCATCCAGCCGACAGTCGCAACCACAGTTTTCGCAGACAGAGAACTGGGACCGCGCCGCGAATGAACGCAGCCGGTCAGACACCGCAAAAGGCGGCATGCGCAACGAAGGCGAAAATGCCAATGTAAAAACCACTGACGATCAGCATGAGGCGGATCAGCTTCAACAACAAAAGAACCGTTAGTCTTATTCGATCAACAGGCCGGTATCCTACCGGCCTGTTTTTATTTAAAGGAGAAGAAGGGTGAACCCCCGATCGTCACGGCTATCATGGCACGCTGTCCAACGCTTTTTACTTTGGGTGATCTGTGTGTTCGCCCTGCTTATTGTCAGTGCTATCGCATTCATTGCCAGTCCGTATTTCGCGCCGAATCTTTCCAACTGGCTTTCGGGCAAAAGCGGCAGGACCATTTCGTTTGAGAAGGGGATACATATTTCCTGGGGAAAGGATACACGCATCCGACTGGGTGATGTAAAAATTGCCAATGCCGACTGGGCCTCAAGCCCCAGTATTTTTGAAGCGGAGCGTATTGAACTGGTTATTCGGCTCCCTTCTTTATTAAAAGGCAAGCTGGTCATTCCCGAATTTGTCGCCATCCGCCCTGTGATTGCGCTGGAGAAAAATGAAAAAGGGCAAAGCAACTGGGACCTGACGCAAAACCCCGAAGCACTTGCCGCCAAGGCTCCCTTGCCGGAAGAGCGCGGCGAAATTCCTCTATTCGGCAGGCTTTACATTGAAGAAGGCAAGCTTACCTATATCGATAAGCCGGGGCATATTTCCACGAATGTGGATATTTCCACCGTGCGCGGCAAAAGCGACGGTGAAGAGGAGAATATTTCCGTCGCCGGTAAGGGTGAATATCAGAAACAGCCCTTCAGCCTTTCCATGCGTGGGGCATCGCTGCTCCAGCTGCGCAATAACGATACGCCTTATCCGTTCAACCTGAAAATCGGTGTCGGTAAAACCCATGCGGAAGTCAAGGGTACGGTGCAGGACCCCATCAAGCTTGAGAAGCTGGATATCACCCTGCTACTCAAAGGCGCCAATGCAGCGGACCTTTACACCCTCACGGGGATTGCTCTGCCGCCCACGCCGCCCTACGAAGTAAAAGGGCACCTGGTGCGCGAGGCGGATTACTGGAATTTCAGCCCGTTCAGCGGCCGCCTCGGCAGCAGCGATCTGCATGGCAGCGTGACGTGGCACCCAGAGCAGAAACCGCCCTATTTCCAGGGCGAATTCCTTTCTGAAAACCTGGATATGAATGACCTTGCGGGGTTTGTAGGGGCTGATAAGAAACCGGTGGATGAAACCCGCGTAATTCCCGATACACCCCTTGATATCAGCAGACTGGCGGCAATGAATGCCGATGTGGTGTTTCGCGGCAAGCATGTAAAAGCCCCTGACCTTCTGGATGATTTTTACATGAACCTTTCCCTCAAGGATAAGGTGCTCACCGTAAAGCCGGTGTCATTCGGGATGGCTGGTGGCAGCATAGACGCCAATCTTATCATCGATGCCAACCGGCAGCCGCTTGATACGAAAATGGACGTGAACTTTCGGCGCCTTTCCCTGACGAAGCTGTTTGCGCCGCTGGCCAAACGCTATGGTGAGAAGAATGTCAGCGCCGGTTATCTGGGTGGTAAGGCCAAGCTGGAAGGCAAGGGAAAATCCCTGCGCGACATGCTGGCCACCTCCAACGGCAATATCGGTATGGCCATGGAAGGGGGCGAGTTAAGCCGCCTGCTGCTTGAGCTGGTCGGGCTGGACATTTTCAAATCGGCGCAGTTGCTGGTAACCGGCGACAAGCCGGTTCCCATCAGCTGCCTTGTGGGTGATTTCGGCGTTACGGACGGTATTATGAAAACCCGCGAATTCCTGGTTGATACCAAGGTCACCAATATCCGCGGTGAAGGGCAGATCAACCTGAAGGATGAAGGGCTGAATATGCGGCTGGTGGTTTATCCGAAAGACGCCACGCTGATTTCCGCGCGTTCTCCTATCAATGTGACGGGTACCTTGAAGAAGCCCACGGTAGGGGTTGACCCTGTCGCGTTGACATTGAGGGGAGGCGCTGCCGTTGTGCTGGGTGCGCTGCTGACGCCCGCAGGCGCATTACTGGCATTTGTGGAGCCCGGTTTGGGAGATGAAGGGGACTGTGCCACCTTTATCCGCAATTACGGCAAGGATGTGGCCGCTAATGCAAAAGCGTCACCTTCCAAATAAGGAAAGTGACGCTTTCGTCTTCTAGCCATTCACGATTTCGCCGCCGTTGGGATGCATAACCTGACCCGTCATGTAGGATGCGTCCTCCGACGCTAGGAAGATATAACTCGGTGCCACTTCATCGGGCTGACCGGGACGGCCCAGGGCGGTGTGTTTGCCGAATTCAGCCACCTCCTCGGCGCTGAAGCTTGCTGGTATCAGTGGTGTCCAGATAGGACCAGGCGCAACCGCGTTCACACGAATGCCCTTTTCTGCCATAGATTGCGAGAGGGACCGTGTAAAGGCCACAACGGAACCTTTTGTCGCTGCATAATCCATCAGTTGTTTTTTGCCTTTATAGGCGACGACCGAGGCCGTGTTGATAATGGAGGCACCTTTCTTCAAATGCGGCAGGGCGATCTGAGTCATGTAAAACATGGCGAAGATGTTGGTGCGAAAGGTGCGTTCCAGCTGTTCGGGCGTGATGTCTTCCAGCCGTTCCTGCACATGCTGTTCACCGGCATTGTTGACCAGAATATTGAGTTTACCGAATGTGCGGACGGTTTCTTCCACGATGCGTTTGCAGGTGTGGATATCGCCCACATCGCCCTTCAGCAGAAGGCATTGAACGCCAGCTGCTTCGATATGTTTCCGTGTAATCCGGGCATCTTCATTCTCTTCCAGATAGCAAATGGCGACATGGGCGCCTTCCTTTGCGAAGCCGATAGCCGTAGCGCGGCCAATGCCGGAATCGCCTCCGGTGACCAATGCGACCTTTCCCTTGAGTTTTCCTGCTGGTTTATACTGTTCCATCAGGCTTTTTGGCGGTGGGTCCATGAGGTTCTCATTGCCGGGCTGGTGGGGCTGATGCTGCGGTTTGAGTTTGGTAACGGGCATAAATTTCTCCTTTGTTATACTCCCGCATGCTCCATCTTTCGGCTTAAGTATGCGCTGCTCAACCTTGGTGGCCGTATAAGCAGCCCGTAAGTGAAATTAGCGGTATTTTTATATGAGGGCTAAGAAGCTGCATGGCTTTCTGACGCATGCAGCTTCAACATAAGGGATGATATTTTAGGAGGCTTTTATGCGTCGTTATCTACCTTTATTCATTATGCTGGCGATTATCATTCCCGTGGTGGCCTATCTGATTATGCATGGTGTGGTGCAAGTGGTGCCCCTTTCCGAAGATAATTTCGGGCTGCAATTATTCCTGACGCTGTTTGTGATCGGCCTTGGCGTGACCGCGCCTTATCTCATGCTGAAAACGGCGTTCTTTTCCGCCCATTTGAAGAACAGCGAAGAAAAGGAACTGCATCTACGCGATATTCCCAAAGATAAGCGGCAGGCTGGAAAATAATAATCCAGATGGATGCGGATACTGAATTGCGTTATCTTCCACCATCTGTTTTTACAAGGATATTGCCATGAAGCACGCCACCCGCATCCTGATGCTGACCTCTGTCATGCTTTCGTCATCGCCTGTCTGGGCGGCGGACATGTATGAGTTTGATCCCATGCACAGCAACATTGTGTGGCAGGCCAACCATTTTGGATTTTCCAGCCCATCAGGTCGTTTTACCAAAGCCGAGGGAACCCTGACGCTGGATGAGGAAAAGCCCGAGCGCAGCAAGGTGGAAGTGGTGATTTACCCCGGCAGCGTGAATACGGGCATTGAGAAGTTCGACGATCATTTGCGCAGCAAGGATTTTCTGGACAGTGAAAAATTCCCCACGGCGCGCTTTGTCAGTACCAGTGTGGAGGTGACAGGAAAAAACACGGCCGATGTAACGGGCGACTTTACCCTGCATGGCGTCACCAAACCCGTGGTGCTGGAAGTGACGCTGAACAAGCTGGATGAAAACCCCATGTCGCACAAGAAAACAGCGGGTTTCAGCGCCATTACCACCATCAAGCGTTCCGATTTCGGCATTAACACGGCCTTGCCCGGCGTGTCCGATAAGGTGAATATTGATATGGAAATTGAGGCGATTATCAAAAAATAGGCTTAGGCCGGCTTATCTGCTTCCACCACCACGCGGCGCAGCTTGGGCACCAGCGTTGCGGTGGAGATGGCCACTACCAATGTGCATAGGCCGCCGAAAACCACTGATGGCACCAGACCCAGCAGGCTGGCTGCCGCGCCGGATTCAAACGCGCCTATCTCATTGGATGAAATGATGAACATGCTGTTGACGGCGGAGACGCGGCCGCGCATCGAGTCCGGCGTGAGGAGCTGCATGATGGTGGCGCGCATGACCACGCTGATGCTGTCGAACATGCCGCCCAATGCCAGGAACAGCATGGAAAGCCAGAATAGCTGGCTAAGGCCAAAACCGATCATGCAGCATCCAAAGCCGGTAACCGCGCATAGCAGCATGGTGGCGCGAATGCGCTTCAGCGGCCAGAGGGCCAGTATCAACGCTGTAACGATGGAACCCAGCGCAGGTGCCGCACGCAAGGCACCCAGGCCCTGAGAGCCGACATGCAGAACCTGGTCCGCGAAGGCGGGCAGCATGGCCACCGCACCGCCGAACAACACGGCAAACATATCCAGCGCCATGACGGAAAGAAGTACGCGGTTATGCCAGATGAACACCCATCCAGCCTTTATGCTCTGGATGGCGGCCTCGCGTTGCTCGCGGCTGCGGTAAGAGCGAGGTTTACCGCTGATGCTAGCCAGCGCCATGAATGCCATGCTCATGAAGCTTACCGGCAAAATCCACGCCACCTGAACGCCGTAGCCGCCATAAATCAGCCCCGCAATGGCCGGGCCTGAAATGGCGGCAATCTGAAAGCCGCTGTTGAGCCAGGCGGCTGCGGCCGAAATTTTCTCCCGCACAACAATCTGTGGCAACAGGGAAAAGGATGCCGGCATGATGAAGCTGCGCGCTAGGCCTGAAATAAACACCCCGCCATAAATCCAGGGCAGGATGTTTTGATGGTCGTGATTGCCAAGCAGGCCCCCTGCCATGATGAAAAGCATGAGGCTGTTCAGCACCAGTACCGCCATGCAGATTAAGTATATCCGGTGGGGTCTTCCATTATCCACCACATGCCCTGCGAAAAAGGCGCAAATGATGGCGGGGATGGCTTCCGTCAGGCCCGTGAGGCCCAGCATGAAAGGATCGCGCGTGATGGAATAAACCTGCCAGCCGACGATCACGGCCTGTGACTGCAAGGCCATCATGCCAAAGGTGCGGATGCAGAGCAGCAGCCTGAAATCGCGTGATCGCAAAACATCGAATGAAAGGGCCATGAGTAACTCTGCGCGGTGGACTGGTAGTTGCTTAAAGAGGGAGGGTGGCTAACGCAATGGTTTGCTTCATGCCTATTTTCTGTTACAAAAAATATATGAGTGACGGAATTTCCAAACATGAGCATGCCGGCATTGCGGTGCGTGGCCGGGGTACGGGGGAATTGCCCAAAGGGCGGTTCGAACGGTTTGAGGTTACGTATGAGCAAGGTGAAGCGACGCAGGTGCGAACGGAATGTTTCCATGACCGCTCAAAAACAATCCTGGCGACGAATGACAGTCCGGATGTGGGATTTGGTGTGACGTTGAATCCTTATCGCGGGTGTGAGCACGGGTGCATTTATTGTTACGCGAGGCCGACGCATGAATATCTCGGCATGTCCGCCGGGCTGGATTTTGAACGCAAGCTGATGGTGAAAATGGATGCCCCGCAGCTTCTGCGTGAAAAGCTTGCCTCGAAAGCATGGCGACCGCAGGTTATCGGCATGAGCGGCGTGACCGATTGTTATCAGCCGGTGGAAAAGACACTGGAGTTGACGCGTCAATGCCTGCAGGTGCTGGCGGAGTTTCGCAATCCCGTCGTTATTATCACCAAGAACCAACTGGTTACGCGGGATATCGACCTGCTGAAAGAGCTGGCAACCTATCAGGCGGTGCATGTGGTTGTTTCCGTCACCAGTCTGGAAGATTCGCTGGCGCGCCGTATGGAACCCCGGGCCTCCACCCCGCAGCGAAGGCTTGAAGCCATTCGTATGTTGAGCGAGGCCGGAATTCCCGTCAGCGTCAATGTGGCGCCGATCATTCCCGGTCTAACGGAGCATGAAATTCCCGCCGTGCTCAAGGCCGTTGCCGAAGCAGGGGCGCGCAATGCGCATTATGTGATGCTGCGTCTTCCCTATGGCGTGAAGGACCTGTTTCAGGACTGGCTGGAAGAGCATTATCCGCTTCGGAAAAAGAAGGTGCTGAGTCATCTGACGGATGTGCGAAACGGCAAGCTTTATACCGCTGAATTCGGCGATCGGATGCGCGGGCAGGGCCCTTATGCGGAGCAGGTCGCACAGATGTTTGCGCATTATAAAAAGCGTTACGGTCTCTCTTCCTCCACCATAAGGGTTTCTGCCGAACATTTTCGCAGGGTAAGGGTGGATGCGCAGATGTCGTTGTTTGAGGAGGGTTGAGGCCTATGCCGCCAGGGAAGATTGCGGAGGATTGCGTTTTAGCTCCAGCATTTCCACGGCAAGTTCCACCGATGCCTGACGGCTTAATATCTGCTGGGCTTTTTTGAAGATTTCCACTTCCTCGCGTTTCATGTGCTGATCAATGGCGTGCTTGAATTCGCCAAACGTCTCAAGCCAGCGGTCGCTGCCGACTGAGAGACGGGAGAGTTTGCTGATGTATTGGTTGATTTCCTGGTGGTTTTCCGCGGCCTGATCCATCAGTGAGCGGGTGTAGGGGTGACGCTTCAGGACGGCATAGAATGTCGCTTCTTTTGCATCCATATGCTGAATGAGCTCCTGCTTGATTTCATCAAATAGGGATTTGCGATGCGCATTGCTGCGGCATGCAATGAGCTTCTCCATCCACTCGCTCAGATGGCGGTGATCTTTTTCCAGATAGTTATAAATATTCATGGGATGCTCCATCTGTGCGGATGTCGTCGCACAGCATCATGGCAAGGGGGCCCATAAATTTTCTATTTCGCTTTAAGGACGAAAGATAAAACCCGCATTATTCAGCGGCGACTATTTCCCTTCGGCAATGTCGTTGAATTCCGAGGTGGTGTGGTCATATTCCGCAATCCGTCCCGTATTCATATCGAAATACCAGCCGTGCAGCTTCAGGTCGCCTGCTTTTACCCTGCTGCTCACCCAGGGGAAGGTCATCAGGTTGTCCAATGAGGTGAGGATCAGCGTTTGTTCCAGCGCGCGGTGCTGCTTGTCCTCGGGTGCGTCGGCCAGTTTTTCCATCACGGCTTCACGGGCGGATTTGCCAATGCCGATCCATTGACCAAGGAAATCATAATTTTCCTTGGTGTTTTCATGGTCGGCCAGGGCGCGGGCGCCGCCGCACAGGGCATGACCCAGCACAATAATGTGCTTAACCTTCAACGTGCGCACAGCAAATTCAATGGCGGCGCTGGTGCCGTGGTGGCGGTCATCCACTTCGCAGGGGGGGACGATGGCGGCCACGTTACGCACCACAAACAGGTCTCCCGGATCGGCCTTGGTGAGAAGGGCAGGGTCCACCCGTGAGTCGGAACAGGCAATGACCAGTGTTTCCGGCTGCTGACCTTCTTCTACGAGCCTTTTATACGTCTGGCTGAGGGAGCCGAAATGGCTTTCGTAAAATCTGTCGTAGCCGTCGAGAAGCTTACTGAAGGACATGGTTCTTTATCTCCCGGCACATTTATCTGGCGGATTCCTTAACAGCCATGGATGGCGGTGGCAAGCCCGTGCCTTTATGAATTAAGGATTTACTTGAGAAGGCTTAGTCCGGGCGCTATGCTGCGTTGCAAAAAGGCGGAATGCCGCCGAACCAAGGCAGGAGATAAGGCGTTGCTGAATTTTGTGAATGAGCCTCAGGCATATCCTGAAACCCGGCCTGCCAGCTTGCGTCGAGAAGATTTTCATGAGGTTTATAACCGGTTTGCGCTGAATGCGGCCAAGCAGCAGGCTTCGCGCTGTTCCCAGTGCGGCATTCCGTTTTGCCAGCAGCATTGCCCGCTGGGTAATCATATACCCGACTGGCTGAAGCTTGCCGCCGAAGACAGGCTGGAGGAAGCCTATCTGCTTTCCAGCTCCACCAACAGTTTTCCTGAAATCTGCGGGCGTATCTGCCCGCAGGACCGTTTGTGCGAAGGCAATTGCGTGATCGAGAAGGGTTTTGGTTCCGTCACAATCGGCGCGGTGGAGAATTTCATCACGGAGACGGCCTGGGAAAAGGGCTGGGTGAAGCCCATCAAGCCAGCGAGGGAACTTGGTTTTCATGCGGCCATCATCGGCTCCGGCCCGGCAGGGCTTGCCGCGGCTGAGACGTTGCGCCGCAAGGGCTGGAAGGTGACGATCTATGACCGGCATGACCGGGCCGGCGGGTTGTTGATTTACGGCATTCCCAATTTTAAACTGGAAAAAAGCGTGGTGCAACGCCGGGAGGAATGGCTGAAACAATCGGGCGTCACGTTTGTGCTTAACCGTGAAGTGGGCAAGGATGTTACGTTGACGGAGCTGCAACAGCAGCATGATGCCGTGCTAATTGCCGCGGGTGTTTACAAGGCGCGCCACTTGCAGGTGCCGGGGCTTGAACTGGAGCCTATCGTGCCGGCGCTGGATTTCCTGATTGCCAGCAACCGGCTGGGTCTGGGTGATGCCATCAAGGATGCGCCATCTGCCGAGGGCAAGAAGGTGGTGGTGATCGGCGGGGGTGATACGGCGATGGATTGCGTGCGCACGGCGGTGCGGCAAAAGGCTGCTTCCGTCACCTGCCTTTACCGGCGCGACCGCGCGAATATGCCGGGTTCCGCGCGTGAGGTGAAGCATGCGGAAGATGAGGGGGTCATCTTCAAATGGCTTTCACTGCCCAAGGCATTCCTGGGAGAGAAAGGCAGACTGCAGAAAATCACCATCGGCCATATGCGGCTTGGTCCGCCGGATGCAACCGGCCGTCAGCAGGCGGTGGAAGTGGAGGGCAGCAAGGAGCAGGTGCCCGCCGATATGGTGATTAACGCGCTGGGGTTTGAACCGGAGGAATTACCGGTCCTGTTCAACGAGCCGGAGCTTCATTGCCATGAGGATGGGCGCGTGTTGGTGACGGATGCGGATGAGACTTCCCTGCCCGGGGTATTCGCGGCGGGCGATATTGTGCGGGGCGCGTCCCTGGTGGTATGGGCTATACGCGACGGCAGGCAGGCGGCGGAGAACATGCACCGCCATGCCATGAAAAAGCAGCAGACGGAGGTGGCCCATGCCGCATAATTTGGGGCAGTCTGATCTGTTTGATATTCCGCTTTATCACCGCAATGTGGAAAAGCTGGCTGAGCATGGCATTCATGACCCGGATTTCGAGAAGGATGCCTGCGGTATCGGCATGGTTGCCGCCATCGATGGGCAACCGCGCCGCGAGGTGGTGCAAAAGGCCATTCAGGCGTTGAAATCCGTCTGGCACCGCGGGGCGGAAGCCGCCGACGGCAAGACGGGCGACGGCGCGGGGATCCATCTCAGCATTCCCAAAAGCTTCTTTGCCGATTACCTGGCCAGCATCGGGCGGGAATCCGTCCAGCGGGCGCTGGGGGTGGGGATGGTGTTTCTGCCGCGCAAGGACATGCACGCGCTGGAAGCCTGCCGCTCTATCCTCGAGCAGGAAGTCATCCGCATGGGGCATGGTATTTATGGCTGGCGGCACGTGCCGGTGAACCCGTCGGTGATTGGCGATATCGCCAATGATTCCCGCCCGGAGATCGAGCAGATCATGGTGTCTGACCTTAAGGGACTGGATGAGGCGGCGTTTGAGCGGGACCTGTACCTGATACGCAAACGCGCAAGCAAGGCGGCGCGCGAGGCGGGCATCAAGGAATTTTACATTGTGTCGCTTTCCTGCCGTTCCATTGTCTATAAGGGGTTGTTCAAGGCCGAGCAGCTGACGGAGTTTTACCCCGACCTGGCGGATGAGCGGTTTGTTTCCAATTTCGCCATTTTCCACCAGCGTTTTTCCACCAACAGCGCGCCCGCCTGGGCGCTGGCGCAGCCGTTTCGCGTGCTGGCGCATAATGGCGAGATCAACACGCTGCGCGGCAACATCCAATGGATGAAAAGCCACGAAGCCAACATGCACAGCCCGATTTTCGAGGGGCATATCGAGGACCTGAAGCCGGTGATTGAGCCAGGCCTGCTATCCGACACGGCGGCGCTCGACATGGCGATGGAGCTGCTGGTGAAGGGTGGGCGCTCATTGCCTTACGCCAAGCATATCGTGATGCCGCCGGCCTGGGGGTATGACACGCATCTGGATGAGGAATTGCGTGCTTTCTACAGCCATTGCAATAGCACCATGGAGCCGTGGGACGGGCCCGCGGCCATCGCCGGGTATGACGGCGAATGGGTGATTGCCGGGATGGACCGCAACGGGTTGCGACCGCTGCGTTACACGTTGACCAAGGATGGGCTGCTGCTGGTAGGGTCGGAAACCGGGATGGTGCCGGTGGAGGAAATCGACATCATCCGCAAAGGGCGCATCGGGCCGGGGCAGATGATCGGCGTGCATTTGCCGAAAGGCCGCTTTTATCAGGATGCGGAAATTAAGCACGAGCTGGCGGGGAGTCAGCCTTTCAAGGAATGGACGGCCGGGTGCAAATCCTTGCATAGCCTCGTGCAGCCGAGCAAGCATCAGCCGATTTCCGGCGAGACGCTTCTGCGCCGTCAATATGCGGCCGGCATGACGCATGAATATCTGGAACTGATACTCGACCCCATGGCCGTTACCGGCAAGGAAGGTGTTGGCTCCATGGGCGATGACACGCCGCTGGCGGTGCTGTCGTCCGGCTATCGCGGGTTGCATCATTTCTTCCGGCAGAATTTCAGCCAGGTGACCAACCCGCCAATCGATTCGCTGCGCGAGCGTTATGTGATGACGCTGACGACGCGGTTTGGCAATACGGGCAATATCCTCGACCTTCAGCGGCCGCATTCGCCGCATCTGCTGCTGAAATCGCCCCTGTTGCTGGATGCGCAGTATCAGGCGCTGATGCATTATCTGGGGCACCATGCCGTGCTGCTGGACGCCACCTATCCGGTGAATGACGATGCGGATGCACTGAAGCTTGCCTTGCGTGCGCTTCAGCACCAGGCGGAGAAGGCCCTTGGCGAAGGGCGCATGGCGTTCATTCTAAGTGATAGCAAAGCGGGGCCGGAGCGCATGGCCATCCCGATGGTGCTGGCGGTGGGCGCGCTGCAGTCGCTGTTCGTACGGCTGCACAAGCGTAAGCAGGTTTCCATTGTGGCGCATACGGCTGAATGCACGGATGTGCATGCGTTTGCGGTGATGGTCGGCGTGGGCGCAACGGCCGTTGCGCCGTATTTGCTGGAGGACACTGTGCGTGAGCGGCATGCGCGCGGGCTCTACGGCAAGCTGAGTGAGACCGAGGCGCTGGCCAATTTCACCAAGTCGATGGAAGACGGGCTGCTGAAGATCATGGCCAAGATGGGCATCTCGGTGGTGAGTTCCTATCGTGGCGGGTGCAATTTCGAGATTCTGGGGCTGGCGCGTTCGCTGGTGGCGGAATATTTCCCTGGGCTGCAATCGCGTATGTCGGGCATCGGGTTGCGCGGTATCCACAAGAAAATCCTGGCCTTGCAGGAAGAGGCCTATGACCCGGCGCGAATGATTCTGCCGGTTGGCGGTTTTTACCGCCAACGCGCGGGGCAGGAAGTGCATGGCTATGAGGCGAGTCTGGTGCATCTGCTGCAAAGCGCGGTGGAGAAGGGCGCATACCAGCTCTACCGCAAATATGCCGACGGGGTGAATGCGCAGGCGCCGATCCATCCGCGCAGCCTGCTCGGCTTTGTGAGCGGGCGCACGCCGGTGCCGCTGGAGCAGGTGGAATCCATCACCGATATCCGCAAGCGTTTTGTGACGCCCGCCATGTCGCTTGGGGCATTGTCGCCCGAGGCGCATGAAATCCTGACCATTGCGATGAACCGTATCGGTGCCTCTTCCAACTCCGGCGAAGGTGGGGAAGACCCGGGCCGTTATGAAGTTCAGGCAAACGGAGATAATTTGAACTCCACCATCAAGCAGGTGGCGTCAGGCCGGTTTGGTGTGACGGCGGAATATCTTAATGCCTGCCGTGAGATCCAGATAAAAGTGGCGCAGGGCGCCAAGCCGGGTGAGGGGGGGCAACTGCCGGGCTTCAAGGTGACGGAGATGATCGCCAGGCTGCGACATGCCACGCCGGGGGTGATGCTGATCTCCCCGCCGCCGCATCATGATATCTATTCCATCGAAGATCTGGCGCAGCTGATTTACGATTTGAAGCAGATCAACCCGACGGCGATCGTATCGGTCAAGCTGGTGTCGCAGGCGGGCATCGGCACGATTGCCTGTGGGGTGGCCAAGGCGAAGGCGGATAAAATCCTCGTGTCCGGCCATAGCGGCGGCACAGGGGCGAGCCCGCATTCCAGCATCAAATACACGGGCTCTCCGTGGGAACTGGGGCTGGCGGAAACCAACCAGATGCTGACCATGAACCAGCTGCGTCACCGTGTGGTGCTGCAGACGGATGGCGGGTTGAAAACCGGGCAGGATATCGTGATTGCGGCCATGTTGGGGGCGGAGGAATTCGGCATCGGCACGGCATCGCTGGTGGCGATGGGCTGTTTGCTGGTGCGCCAGTGCCACAGCAATACATGCCCGGTTGGCATCTGCACGCAGGACCCTGCCTTGCGCGCCAAATTTGAAGGTACGGTGGATAAGGTCATCAACCTGATGAGCTTTATTGCGCAGGATATTCGTGAGATTCTTGCTTCGCTCGGCTTTACCAAGCTGGAGGATGTGATTGGCCGGTCTGACCTGCTGACACAATTGAACCGAGGCGGGCGTGACCTGGTGGATTTGGACTTGAACCCAATGCTGATCGGGGCGGATCCTGGCCCACATGCGCGTTACTGTACATTGGGCGGTCGTAACGAAGTGCCAGCCAGCCTGGATAACCGCATGCTGGAACATGCCAAAACGGCGCTTGAAAGCGGACAGAAAATTCAGCTGGATTATCTGGTGAACAACACTTATCGCAGCATCGGCGCGCGGCTTTCGAGCTATATCGTGCGGCATTATAAAGGCCGTGCCCTGCAGGACGGGCATATCCATCTTGGTTTGCGCGGCAGCGCGGGACAGTCGCTCGGGGCGTTTCTGGTAAAGGGTATCAAAATTGCGCTGCGCGGGGATGCGAACGACTATGTGGGCAAAGGGCTTTCCGGTGGGGTGATTGCCGTGCAGCCGACGCCATCCTCACCCCTTGTACCGCAGGATAATACCATCATCGGCAATACGGTGCTCTATGGCGCCACCAGCGGCAAGCTATTTGCCAGCGGTCAGGCGGGCGAGCGGTTCGCCGTGCGCAATTCCGGCGCCACCGCCGTGGTGGAGGGATGCGGCGCGCACGGGTGCGAATACATGACCGGGGGGCTGGTGGCCGTGCTGGGCGAGGTGGGCGATAATTTCGCCGCCGGCATGACCGGAGGCATGGCCTTTGTCTATGATCCGGAGAACCGGCTTTCCATGCGCATCAATGCCGAGACCGTGGTGCACCAGCCCGTTGCCAGCAGCCACTGGGAAGGGGTGTTGAAGGCGCTTTTGCAGGAACACCAGCGGGAGACCGGCTCGATCATGGCGGGGCGCATCCTGCATGACTGGGATGAGCATCTACCGTATTTCATGCAGGTGTGCCCCAAGGAGATGCTCACCCGCCTCGATCAGCCATTGACCGAAGAGCGGCCTGGTAAGAAAAAAGCATCCTGACAGGAGGCGGCCATGAAGGACAACCAAGCGGCGCATCGCTTTGAACTGCAAGAGCAGGGGCACACGGCGTTTGCCGATTACCGGCTTGATGGTTCGACGCTTCATATCCTGTATGTCGAGGCACCACCCGCCTTGCGCGGCACCGGCGCGGCAGGCCGCCTGATGCAGGATATCGCCGATCATGCCCGGCAACAGCATCTCACCATCCATCCCGTCTGCGGTTATGCACGCAGCTGGCTGCAAAGGCACGCATGATGCTCGATCACCTTATTGACCGGATCAAAGATTCTCCTTTTTCCATGAGCATGCTGGCGCTGGGTGGATTGATTTTTGCCGTATGGGCCACTCATTTTCTGGTGAAAGAACTGTTGCTGCGCGGGTTTGACCGGCTGTTGCGCAGCACATCCTTCGGCAAGGACGAATCGTTGCGCGGCCACGGCATCATCGGCCGTCTGGCTAATATCGTGCCCATTCTGGTGCTGCTCACCGGCCTTCGGCTGGTGCCGGAACTGCCCGCGCCGATCGTGCAGGTGGTCACCAATGTCAGCGTTGCCTTTATTATTCTTTCAGTATCGCTTGCGCTGAGCGCGTTTCTCAACCTGGTGAACACGCTTTATTACCGCCGCCCCGATGCGGGCAGCAAGCCGATCAAGGGCTATATCCAAATCGCCAAAATCGTTATTTTCCTCATGGCGACCATCCTTATCATTGCCGCCCTGGTAGACCGTTCTCCGCTTATTCTGCTGTCCGGCCTGGGGGCGATCACCGCCGTGCTGATCCTGATTTTTCAGGATACGCTGTTGTCGTTCGTTGCCAGCGTGCAAATCTCTTCCAGCGATATGGTGCGTATCGGGGACTGGGTGGAAATGCCGCAGCTGAACGCCGACGGCGATGTGATCGACATCGCCTTGCATACGGTGAAGGTGCAGAATTTCGACAAGACCATCACCACCATTCCCACGCGCAAACTAATTACCGATTCCTTCAAAAACTGGCGCGGCATGCAGGAGGCCGGCGGCAGGCGCATCAAGCGGTCCCTGTTCATTGATCAGAGCAGCATTCATTTTCTGAACCAGGAAGAATATGACCGGCTGAAACGCTTTCGCCTGCTGGAAGAATATCTTCGCGATAAGGGGAAGGAACTAGCGGACTGGAACGAAAAGCTGGGCGAGCACGGCAAGGAATCGGTCAATACGCGGCGCATTACCAATATCGGCACGTTCCGCGCATATGTAGAGCGCTATTTGCGCACGCACCCGTCGGTGCATCAAGGCCTGAACCTGATGGTGCGCCAGCTTGCGCCGACGGCCGAGGGGCTGCCGCTGGAGATCTATTGCTTTACCAACAGCACGGTCTGGCCGATCTATGAAAATATCCAGTCCGATATTTTCGATCATCTTTATGCCATCCTGCCGGAATTTAACCTGCGGGCCTTTCAGAAGGCGGGCGGATACGACATCCAGCAAGGGCTGGCGGCCAAGCGTGGGGGTGAAGCGCCCGCTTATATGGAGGCCCCGGTAGCCGCCAAAACACCCCGACCGGTTCGGAACACTGGTAGATCGCGTAAAAAGCG
Source organism: bacterium (assembly GCA_016124905.1). Lineage (NCBI taxonomy): Bacteria > bacterium. The sequence goes on along the minus strand of WGMV01000020.1, from coordinate 80,267 downwards.
CTAACATGGGCGCTAGCATCATTCAGGGACAGAGACGTGGATCATAGCTGGCTGGTCAATATTTTCGTGTTTCTGCTGGCGGGCAGTGTGGTGGTGCCGCTGGTCGGCCGCTTCAAGCTCGGGTCCGTGCTGGGGTATCTGGTGGCAGGGGTGATGATTGGTCCATTTGGTCTGGCATTTATCCAAAATCCCGAACAGATTATGCATTTTGCCGAATTTGGCGTGGTGATGATGCTGTTTCTTATCGGCATGGAGTTGGAACCCGAGGTTCTCTGGAGGTTGCGCCGTACCATCGTTGGGCTTGGAGGATTGCAGGTGGTGGCCACCAGTGCAGTGTTTGCGCTGATAGGTGTGATGCTTGGTTATGACTGGCGCATCAGCCTGACATGCGGCATGGCGTTATCCTTGTCGTCCACGGCCATCGTGCTGCAGATGCTGCAGGAAAAAGGACTCATCAAAAGTTTTGCGGGTGAGAGTTCATTTGCCGTTCTGCTTTTTCAGGATATTGCTGTCATCCCTATTCTGCTTATCATTCCATTATTGGCCGATGCCGCCGATGTGAAGGGGGTCAATGAAAGCCTGTTATCCGGCTTTCCTGCCTGGCTGAGGGCTGTGATCGTCAGCGGGGTGATTGCATCGATCGTCGTAAGCGGCAAATATTTTTCGCGGCACGTATTTCGCTTCATTGCCAAAAGCAATTTGCGCGAGGTGTTTACGGCGACCTCGCTGGCGCTGGTGGTGGGTATAACCCTGCTCATGCAAAGCATCGGCGTGTCTCCGGCTTTGGGGGCGTTTCTGGCGGGTTTGGTACTGGCTAACTCGGAATATCGCCGCACACTGGAGACGGATATCGAACCGTTCAAGGGATTGTTGCTTGGGCTGTTTTTCCTTTCTGTTGGCATGAGCATTGATTTTGGCATGTTTGCCGCACATCCCGTTGCCGTGCCTCTGGCCGTGCTTACTTTGGTGCTGGTGAAAGCGCTGGTGCTTTCCGTTTTGGGGTTCGGGTTTGAATTGCGAAGCGAACAGAACGGAATGTTTGCGCTGGCGCTGGCGCAGGGGGGGGAATTTGCTTTTGTGCTGTTTCAATATGCCTCCAGCTTTAATGTGCTGAACCTTGAGCAGTCGGGGTTTCTTACGCTGGTTGTGGCTTTGTCGATGGCGCTGACGCCGTTTTGCATGATGTTTAATGAGAAGTTTCTGGTGCCCTGCTTCATGAGTGTGCTGCCGGACAGGGAATTTGATACCATCGAAGAGAGTAACAGCGTCATTATTGCAGGCTATGGGCGATTTGGGCAGATTATCGGACGTTTTTTGCGTGGGCAGGGCGTGCCGGTGACGATTCTGGAAAAAGACCCCGACCAGATTGAATTGCTTCGCAAATTTGGTGGCCGCGGCTATTTCGGCGATGCCTCACGGCTGGATCTGCTGCAAAATGCCGGGGCGGATAAAGCCACGCTGTTGGTGGTGGCGGTGGATGATGCGGATAAATGCCTGGAGATCGTCAAGCTTGCGAAGGAAAACTTTCCCAGGCTCAAGGTGTTGGCGCGCGCGCGCAACCGGCGCCATGCTTATGAGTTGAGTAAGGCAGGTGTGGATTATTTTCATCGGGAATTGTTTGATTCCTCGCTTACCATGGCACAGCAGACGATGATCATGCTGGGGTATGATCCCGCCAAGGTAAAACAAAAGGCCAAGCGCTTTCGCCAGCATGACGAGAAAACGCTGCGTGAAAGTTTTCCCTTCTTCGACAAAGAACCGGAGCTTATCAGCTTTGCCCGACAGGCCAGCGGAGAGCTGGAGCGCATCCTTCAGGAAGATGAAGTGGACGATGCGCCGGCCCTTCGCGTGGTGGCTTCCTAGCGGGCGTAGGTCGCCTGCAGGGTGGCCGTTTCGATTTTATGCTGGTTCAGGTAGTAACCCACCTGTGCTGCTGGCGTGTTTGGGCCGAGCGGAAGGCTTTCCGTATCCAGCGCCCATAACGTAAAAATATAATGGTGCGGCTTGTCGCCCTTGGGCGGGCAGGCGCCGCCGAAACCGGGCTTGCCGTAATCGGTCATGCTTTCAATGGCGCCGGATGGCATGTTGGAACCGCTGGCCGCCGTTGGCAATTCGGTGGTGCCGACGGAGATGTTGAACACGACCCAGTGCCACCAGCCGCTGCCCGTCGGCGCATCGGGGTCATAGGCCGTGATGGCAAGGCTCTTGGTCTTTGCCGGGATGTTTTTCCAGCTCAGCTGGGGGGAGAGGTTTTTGCCTTCGCAACCAAAACCGTTGAAAACCTGATCGGCCGACAGGGTCTGGCCTGCCTTGATGTCCTTGCTGGCCAGGGCGAGGGGCTCGGCCGCGTTCGCCAGTGGCATGGCCAGCAATGCCGCGCCGCACAGAGATAAAGCCAGGGATTTTTTCATCGTCACCTCCAGATCGTATGCGTGGGCAGTATAAATGCATTGCAATGGAAGCGCTATTTCCTTTCAGGCAAAAAAGGTTAAAATGCGCTCTCATCTTTGCGGAGTTTTTTTATGTCGCTTTCCATGTATCAGGCATCTGCCCCCGTATTCGTACGCTTTCTTGAGAATTTCGCCCTTATTCTGGAAAAAGCGGCCAAACACGCCGAGGCCAGGAAGATCAACCCTTCCGTATTCGTTCAGGCCCGTCTGGCGCCGGATATGTTTCCGCTGGCACGGCAGGTGCAGATTGCCAGCGATATTGTGAAAGGCGGCATCGCAAGGCTGGCCGGTGTGGAGGTGCCCAGCTACGCCGATACCGAAAGCAGCTTTGCTGAATTGCAGGAGCGCGTGGCCAAAACCATTGCCTTTATTCAAAGCATCCCGGCCGACAAGGTGGATGGCAGTGAAGACCGTGCCATCAGCCTGAAGCTGGGCGGGCGGGAAGTCAGCTTTCAGGGGCAGCCCTATCTGCTGAATTTCGTCATTCCGAATTTCTATTTTCATCTGACCGCTGCCTACGCCATTTTGCGCCATAACGGCGTGGATATTGGCAAGCAGGATTTTCTGGGCGCGATGGATAGTCTGGGCGGATTAAAAAAAGCAGCCTAGTTCGCAGAACATAGCATCGCTCACATCAGGGTAAGGTTATGGATGTTGCTGAACTCGCTAAATACCTGGTGCTGGATAATTTGCTGGAAGCCTTGTGCTGGGGCGCCATCCTTGTGATTGTCGGGACGACGCTTCATTCCATCCATGTCACCCTCACCAACCCTCGGTAACGTTACGCTTCCAGAAGGCTTGTCTGACGAGGTTTTGTTTTTGGGCATTTGGAGAATTTATCGGCCAGGCGGGTGGGTTCTGGAAGCTTGTAGCGGGTTAGGCAGCGCAGGGTAATGTCTACCGCGCGTTGCATGGTCATACGATGGCCGGGAGAAATGAATAGCGGGTTTATATTGTCTTTGCTGCGGAGAACCACCCCGATCTGCTCCTTGTCCACCATCAGGGGGCTTTGGCTGCCCTTGGCGGTGGCAGGCATCTCGAACCTGCCGGTTAGGCGTGATTTGGCAACGCCCATGCTCGGCATATCGAGGATGACACCCAGATGCGCGGCAATGCCCATGCGCCTGGGGTGAGCAATGCCATGCCCATCCACCATCAGCAGGTCAGGTGCTTTTTTCAATTGAGCTAAGGCGGCCAGAATGGCGGGAATTTCGCGAAATGCCAGCAGGCCGGGGATATAAGGAAAATCCACCGGCACATCATGCTGGATCTGCTCAACCGGTTTCAAATCATCGGGATACATGGTGACGATGGCGGCGTGCGCCAATCCTCGCCTATTGTCATACCCCACATCGATGCCGGCAATGAGCCCTGTTTCCCCGCCATCATCCTGAAGCAGGATGTTTGCGCGCAGGGCATCCTGCATTTTGCGCGCCTGCGCTTCGGATGATGGTAGATGGAATGGAGCGGCTATTATCATCAAGCGCCGGAACGGGTTGGAAAAATGCGCCAGATATGCTGAGGCGCCACGCCATTGGGTTTATGAACATCGATGCCATAGGTCGTATGGTAGGTGCCGGATTTCCCGGTTACATTGGAAGCGCCCCACATGGAGGTGTTTTTGTTCTGATTGTCAGCCATAATTTTGCTCCTTATTTTTGAGTAAGGGCACCGTATCTTCGGCAGTCTAAAATAAAAGCATCCATCATGCGTAAAAAGATAAAGACCCTGTCAGTTATGCGGTTTCCTCCGCATATTGCCGGATGATAGCCAGAAACTGCTCGCCGTAGAGGCGTATTTTCTGTTCCCCCACGCCACTGATGCCGCGCAGGGCGGCAACGCTGGAAGGTTTTTGGCTGGCCATTTCATGCAATGTCTTGTCATGAAAAATAACATAAGGCGGAAGGTTCTGCGCTTTTGCCAGGCGCAGGCGCTCTGCTTTCAAGGCGTGGAACATGCCGGTATCGGACGGGGCCTGTGTTTCGGAAGAATATTTTTTTTCCTGCGCCAGCCCTTTGCGTTTCACGGTTATTCTTCGCAGTTGGAGATTCTGTTTTTCCTTGAGAAAAGCGAATCCTTCCGGCGTGATGCTCAATCCGCCATGACCCATGCTGTCTACTTTCAGGAAATGCCGGGCAACAAGCTGGCGGAAGATGCTCTGCCATTCCTGTGCGGAATGTTCCTTCCCAATGCCAAATGTGCTTACTTTGTCATGGCCGAATTGCCGCATGCGTTCATCCGGCTTGCCGATGAGCACGTCGATGGCGTATTTTGCGCCGAAACGCTGCCCGGTGCGGTATACGCAGGAGAGCGCCTTCCGGGCGGATTCGGTTCCGTCAAAAGTTTCGGGCGCGCTGTTGCAGTTGTCGCAATGGCCGCAGGGGGCGCCGCTGTCGCCGAAATAGTTCAGCATGATCTGTCGGCGGCAGCCCGCGGCTTCGCATAGGCCGAGCAGGGCAGAGAGCTTCTGCCGTTCAATGTGCTTCTGCGGTTCCGGCGCGGTGGAGTCATCGATGAAGCTGCGCTGCAAGGCAGCGTCACCCATGCCGTAGAACATGATGGCGCTGGCGGGCAGGCCATCGCGGCCCGCACGGCCTGTTTCCTGGTAATAGGCTTCGATGTTTTTGGGGATGCTCATGTGCGCTACAAACCGCACATCGGGCTTGTGGATGCCCATGCCGAAGGCGATGGTGGCCGCCATGACGATGTTTTCTTCCTGGAGGAAACGCTGCTGATGACGGGTGCGGGCTTCGCTGTCCATCCCCGCGTGGTAGGCAAGGGCGGTGATGCCCTGTTCCTTCAGCCAGGCGGCTGTTTCTTCCGTTTTTCCGCGTGAATGGCAATAGACAATGCCGCTGTCTTCGGCATGTTTCTCCCGAATGAACTGCAGCAGTTGCTGCCTAGCGTTGTTGCGAGGCAGGATGCTGTAATGAATGTTGGGCCGGTCGAAACCGGCGACGAAATGCCTGCCTTGCTTCAGCTGCAGGCGCTCGATGATGTCCTTGCGCGTGGGGGCATCCGCCGTGGCGGTCATGGCGATGCGCGGCACGTTGGGAAAACGCTCTGCCAGTAAAGAAAGCTGTGTGTAATGCGGACGGAAATCATGCCCCCATTGCGAGACACAGTGCGCTTCATCGATGGCAAAAAGCGCGATGCGCGTGGAATCCAGCAAGGTCAGGAAATCATCCATCAGCAGCCGTTCCGGTGCGACATAGAGCATGTCGAGCGCGTTTTCCTGAAGCTGGCGGCGTATATAACCAATCTCGCCGCTTTCTATGCCGGAATGAATGGCGGCCGCTTTTATGCCGAGCTGCTGCATGGCGGCCACCTGGTCCTGCATCAGGGCAATCAGCGGCGAGACGATGATTCCAACGCCCGGACGCATGAGGGAAGGAATCTGATAACAAAGGGATTTGCCGCCGCCCGTCGGCATCAACACAAAGGCATGGCCGCCCGATGCAACATGGGCGATGATGGCCTCCTGCTCGCCACGGAATTGTGGATAGCCATAGGTTTGCTGGAGGATGAAGGTGGCTTGGCGGCTTGTGTCTGTCATGGTGGTATCCAAGCATTCTGCGAGAATCGGCGCAACAGAAATCATGCCCTTGCTTATCGCGCTTAATCCTATGCATATAGGGCCATGCTGCATCATCTGAAGCTGTTATTGCCGGCGCTGGTTCCATCATGGCGATTCTTTGACTGGATTGCCCCGTCACCGCGTATTGAGATTCGGTTATATGAACGGCCCGACGCTGCCGGCGGTGACTGGAAGGAATTTCGACCAAGGCCTGAACGGCTGACAATGGGCCGGATGCTTGGGCGCTTGTTTTGGAATCCACGCTGGAACGAAACGCTTTTTCTGGTCAGCTGTGCCGAAAGGCTGATGCAAAACCCTGCGGAACACAGCAGCCGTGAGATCATGATGCGTATAGTCCTGGACCTTGAGCGGTCTGCCGATGCTCATGGGTTTCCCTATGTACAGTTCAGGCTGATGTTTCTGGTGCGACAGGGCAGTGAGATCGAACGGCACGAGGCATTTGTTTCCGGTATTACGCGTTATCATAAGGGGGGCGGCCATGAACCTTGATGCTGCCATGCGTATGACGGAAATATTGCTGGCATTGGCCTTTTTGCAGCAAAGCGCGGAGCATTTTGCATCCATTCGCGAAAGGCGTTTATTTTTGCCGCGTCTGCTGTTGAGTGCGTTGCTGCTGGCTGGGGTTCAGACGCCATGGGTGCTAATTGCGTTGGTGGCGCATGCGCTGGCTGTGTTGAGGCGGTTTCAAGGGCCCTATAATGGTGGCAGCGACCGGATGAGCCTGCTTATTCTCTGCTGCCTCTGCCTTGCTCGGTTTGTACCAGCATGGCAGGAATATGCGTTTGGTTATCTGGCTGTGCAGGTGGTGCTTTCGTATTTCATGGCGGGGTGGGTGAAAATCGTGAACCCCGAATGGCGAAGCGGGCAGGCTTTGCGCGATGTGTTTCTTTTCTCGGCATACCCCGCCAGCGAAAGCCTGAGGGGATGGGCTGAAAACCTGCGCCTGCTATGGGCCATGTCATGGGCCGTGATGCTGTTTGAACTGCTCTTTCCTCTAACCCTTCTTACCCCGTTCACGCTTATGCTGGGGCTTACCGTTGCCGCCACATTCCATCTGGCCAATGCCTGCCTGTTCGGCCTGAACCGCTTTTTCTGGTGCTGGCTGGCGGCTTATCCATCGCTGCTGTGGTTACAGCAGCGTATGTTTATGTGATGCTGCGGGCGATGTGGCGATGGGAATGATATTTTGACTGTCAATGGCGTCTATGTCTTTACATATCGTGCGACTTCGAATAGCGGGAATACGCGCGGATGTAGATGGAGATGAAGTGACAGATTTTGAAGTCCAGCTTACAGGGCTTCATAGTTTGATTGCTGCGGATTTCGTTTTATCAGTCTTTCATAGACAAGCGGCTTTCTTCAGGGCTTTTGCTTGTCATCCATGCTGGCGGTGCTATGACAATCCCAACATTATGGGATGGATAAGGTGTTTAAGAAACTTAAACAGAAAACAGACGATGTGAAGGTCCTCTTTAGAAAATTCTCTCATATCGGCCAGTTTGTCCAGCACTTGAGTTGGGCGTCATCTGACATTGCTCGGTTTACCTATGCTGTGCGTGAAGACGCAGCGGCGCGCTATGAGGATGAATTGCTTGAACGAGAATTGGCTAAACATGGCGATAAAACCATCAACCGGTATAATTGCCATGTTTTTTCTCAGAACTTCGAGGATGCTATCATCTCCGAAATTTACAGCCGGATTGGTGAGAAAGAACGCAGTTTTGTAGAAATTGGCGCGGGTAACGGGCTGGAAAATAATACGCGTTATTTGCTTACTCTGGGCTGGAGCGGCCTTTGGGTGGAAGGCAGTGAAGCAAATGTGGAATTTATCCGCAAGCGGTTTGCCCGCGAGATTGAAGAAGGCCGCCTCAAGGTGGTACAAAGCTTCATTACCAAGGAGAATATTCAGGAAATTCTCGATGCTAATGGCTATGGAGAATATGTCGATTATTTCAATATCGACATCAATCAGAACACATCGCATGTCTGGCGCGCGGTAAAAACCAGATGCCGCGTTGCATGTATAGAATATAACGCCAATTTTCATCCATCTGTTTCGTATGAAGTAGAATATGATCCCAATAAAATATGGGATAAGACGGCTCTCTATGGCGGTTCTTTAAAGAGCATGGAACTTATCGGACGCGAAAAAGGGCTGAGCCTGGTTGGATGTGATCTCAGGGGCATCAATGCATTTTTTGTGAAGAATGATGAGGCGAAAGGACGCTTCGTTGAGCCGTTTGATGCAGAAACGCATTATCAGCCAACGCGCTATACGCTTGCGCGCGTTCGCGGCAATACACGCGAAAAAGCACCTTGGTTACCTGTGTAGGGGTAATATTATCAAACTTGCGGCTTTTTGCATGGCTGACAAAGATGCGGACGGCCCAATTATATGGGCATGAGCGGCGGCTGCTAAAACTGGCAGCAGCCTCAATAGCGAGTGCACCTTCGCTAATCAGAAAAAATTGAGTATTTCATAAGGTTAGATCCTTCCGGCATTGAAATTTTATAATTTCAATGGGTTTAATGAAGGATAAGAGGAAGTCATAACATGAAAATCTTGTTACAGAATTATTGGGAAGCTTTGCGTTCAAGCTTCTGGTTCATCCCTTCTTTAATGCTTGCAGGCGGTATAGTTTTAGCCTTGGTGATGTTGAACCTTGATCGGATGCTTGAAGCCGATTGGTTTAAAGCAATTGGCTGGGTGTCGCTGCGCGGGCCCGAAGGCGCAAGAGCGTTGCTTTCATCGGTAGCAAGCTCAATGATGACCATTGCCAGTTTGACGTTCTCCATGACCATTATCACCCTTCAACTGGCTTCCACTCAGTTCGGGCCTCGCCTTTTACGAAATTTCATACGTGATCGTGGTAATCAGATGGTGCTGGGAATGTTTATCACCACGTTCGCGTATTGCCTTATGGTGCTTCGCGCGGTGAACGGCACAAAAGATCATCAATTTGTTCCCGAGCTTGCCATCACGACAGGTATTGCATTGGCGATGCTAAGCCTTGGTGTTTTGATTTATTTTATTCACCATATTGCCAGTTCCATTCAGGCAGGGTCTGTAATCGCCAAAGTGGGTGATGAGCTGCATTACGCCATGCACAGGCTTTATCCTGAAGAGCTTGGCGATGATGCGGACACGGTGGGTCCTAATGCGGACATGCCTATTGCTGATTTCAGTCAGCCGCCACATGTTATTTCTGCTTCCCAGAGTAATTATCTGCAATCAGTTGATAGTGATAGGCTGTTTGAATTGGCGAAAGAGCAAAAATTTGTTTTAAAAATCCTATACCGGCCGGGACACTTCATCATTAAGAATGCGGCACTGGTTCATGCATGGCCAACGGAGCGGTTGAACGATGAGGTGATCGAATCGATACAAGATGCATTTCATTATGGTAACATTCGTACTCTCACCCAGGATATTGAATTTGGTATACATCAGTTGGTCGAAGTTGCAGTGCGCGCCTTGTCGCCTGGCATCAATGATCCTTTCACGGCCGCGTCCTGCATCGATCGGCTCAGTGCAGCCATTGCGGAATTAAGCACGAAGAAATTCCCTTCGTCGTTACGTTACGATGAAGAAGGACATTTACGTATCGTGGTGAATGTATTGTCCCCGAGCGATATCATTGACAAGGCCTTTCATCAGATTCGCCAGGCATCGTATAAGATTCCTGCTACGACGCTTCATCTGCTGGGAACATTTGAGCGACTCCTGGAACATAGGTTGCCACGGGCCTTTCATGATGCGATCCTGAATCATGCTGGATTGGTATATGAGGGCAGCAAAAAGGGACTTGCCTATGTATGGGATCGTGAAGAAGCAAAAACCTATTATCGCCGTGTTATAGATATTTATGACAACGCAAGGGTTTAAACGCCTTTTGATTCATGATTCTCTCAAAAAACCGTACTAGAGAATATATGTGCTTTGCCAGGTAAGAGAATGGTCAAAATGAGGGGTGAATGGCGAAATAACAACAGAATGCGACGTTTATTTGTTTTCTAGTCTGGTGATGTTCAAGCCGGGGGTATATTGGTTGCGCAAGGGTGAGTTGGATCAAAGAGCTCCCAGTATACTATTGATTATAATCTATTATTTTGAGGTAATTTAGGGAGGGTTTGCTTGGTATGAAGGAAATCCTCCCATGGATCGGTCCTTAACTTGGCTAGGCGCTTCGGCAGGGAGTCGATGTTCCATTGATTCGCCGCTTTCACTTTTGGCAGTTCTTTCCAAGTGAGCGGAACGGAGACAGGTGCGCCGTCGCGTGCACGGGTGGAATAAGGAGCGATGGCGGTGGCGGTCTCGCCATTACGCAGGTAGTCAATGAAGATGCGGTTCTTGCGCTCCACTTTGCGCATGTTGGTAGTAAAGTGATCAGGGTCTTCGTCCTCGACCATCTGCGCAAAGCGACGCGCCCATGCTTTGGCATCATCCCAATTCAGTTTGGGGGTAATCGGTACGACTACATGCAGGCCCTTGCCGCCTGTAGTTTTGACGAAGCTCTCGAGTTTGAGTTTTTTTAGGCGTGCGCGAAAAGCAAGAGCAGCCTTCTTTACAATAGTGAACGCCACGCTAGGGTCAGGATCAAGATCGAATACGATGAAGTCAGGCCTATCGGCTTCATTCGCTTTGCTACCCCAGATATGGGTCTCGAGTACGCCCATCTGCACCAGTGCTTGCAGGCCTTCCGCGTCATCGATGACGAGATAAGGATCATGCGTCTTGGGGCCGATTTTGAGGGTGCGGATATGTGGCGAAAGACCTTTATCGGCATGGCGCTGGAAGAAACATGGCTTGGTGCTTCCCGAAGGGCAGCGCACTAGGCTGAGCCCCCGATTGGCGACGTAGGGTAGCATCCACTCTGCAACTTTTTGATAGTAATCCGATAAGTCTTGCTTGGTGTAATGCTGGTTAGGGAAGAGAACTTTTTCGGGGTGGGTGAGGGTGACGTTATCGTCAATGACGGGCTCGCTTTTAACGATACGGTGAGGACTGCGCGTAGCGGCAGTTTTTTTCGCGGCTTGCTTCGGCGCGATGGGAATGTCGCGTGTGATCTTGTTCGCAGGCTTATCCTCGCGCATGCCTTGGAAGGAAGGGTGACGAAGCGCGCCGTCTTCGGTCCATTCAGTGAATTCCACTTCACACACAAGCTTTGGTTCTGTCCAGAATACACCGCGTTTCCAGCCGGGTCCACGCCGTCCGGCATCGGAATATTTGGTATAAGGCATGGTCTTGCGAGTGAGTTTCTTTAATGTCTTCATCAACTCGTGTGCCATCTTATGGTCGAAGCCGGTCCCGACACGTCCGGCATAGACGAAATCTTTTCCTTCATAATAACCGAGAAGCAGCGAGCCGATCATGGAAGCACTTGCGGTGGAAGATGTATAGCCGCCTATAACGAATTCCTGACGTTTATGGCATTTCGTCTTGAGCCAGTCGCCGCCGCGACCAGAATGATAGGGCGCATCGGCACGTTTGGAGATGACGCCCTCAAGGCTTAAGGAGCAGGCTTTTTGATAGAAGCTGTCATCGTGGCTGGAAAAATGTTCGCTTAAGAATATTTTGGCATGCGTGCGTTTATCCAGAAGTGCGGAAAGCTGTTTCTTGCGCGCAAGCAGCGGTAGTGTGCGCAGGTCTTCGCCGTTCAAATACAGTAGATCGAAGGCATAGTAGGTAAGATCATCGCCCGATTCGGAAAGGGATTGTTTGAGGGCGGAGAAGCTGCTGATATGTTTGTCATTCAATGCAACCAGTTCACCATCGAGTATGGCGTTATAACAATCGAGCTTGGCGAGTTCACCGGGAACAGGCCCGAATTTTTTCGTCCAGTCGAGGCCGTTACGCGTATACATGGTGACCGTACCGTCATTTAGATAAGCAAGTACGCGATACCCATCGAACTTCACTTCATGAATCCATTCCTTACCCGTTGGCATTTCGGTAACGAGGGTGGCAAGCTGGGGAGCGATAAAGTTGGGAAGTTTTGATGCCTTTTTTGTTTTGACGGGTTTCTTTTTCGTAGCGGGCTTGCTGGCGGATTCGGTTTTACCCCAGACACGATCCCTCGCTTGGGCAATAGCATCCATCTTGCGTTTAGTGGTGATGGACGTGTTGTTCTTTTCGAGATACGCCTCACCCTGGCCGCGTTTGGCATAAGCATCATCATGTTTGATAAGCAACCAGTTATTACGACCTTTATCTTGCGGGCGAGCCTTCATGCGCACGAGTGCCCATTCACCCTTCAAACGTTTGCCTTTTAAACGGAATTTAAGAGAACCATTCTTAAGATCTTTTTTTGGATCACCCAGCGGTTCCCAACTACCCTGGTCCCATAGCATTACGGTGCCGCCGCCATATTCGCCTTTGGGAATAGTGCCCTCAAAATCGCCATAAGCCACGGGATGATCCTCGACCTCAACGGCTAAACGTTTATCGGCAGGGTCTAAGCTAGGGCCGCGGGTGACGGCCCAGCTTTTAAGCACGCCATCGAGTTCAAGGCGGAAATCGTAATGTAGACGTGTGGCGGCATGTTTCTGAATGAGGTAGCTGAAACCAGAGGTGCTGCGCGCTACTTTGCCAGAGGGTTCGGCAGTCTTCTTAAAATCGCGTTTTTTGTTATACAGGCTGAGCTTGCGCGGGGTCATATCAACCTGCCTTACGTCGCTTGGTACTGGTACTGTGCTTGGGCCTAGGGATGGCAGTAACCTTGCCGCTCGGCTTTTTCGCAGGATTTTTGGTGGATTTCTTGGTCATTTTCTTAGCAGAAGATTTTCCGGAAACGCTCTGACGCAATGCATCCATGAGGTTGATAACCTTGCCATCATCACTGGGCGATTCTTCGTATTCGGGTTCGCGATTCTCAAGCTTGGCGTCGATTAGTTCGCGCAACGCTTCGCGGTAATGATCATGAAAAGTCTCAGGCTTGAATTCGGCGTTTTTCTTTTTAATGAGCTGCTCGATAAGCGAAAGCTCATCCTTGCCGACCTTGCTGTTCTCGATGTCTTCAAAATACTGGTCGGCCTTGCGGATCTCGTCGCGGTAGCGAATGGTTTCGAGCATCATGCCACGCCCACAGGGTTTAAGTGCGCAAAGACGCTCTCTGCCAGCGATGGTGAGCTGTCCAAGACCGTAAGTACCAGTCTTGCGCAGACCCTCGCGGATAGTGGCAAAGGCATCTTCTGCATTATCGTCCTTAGGAACAACATAATATGGTTTATCGAAATACAGAGGGTCGATCTCGGTGCGCGGAACGAACTGTACGATCTCAAGCGTATCTTTCGAGGGAAGTTTTAGAGCCTTGATCTCATCCGGCTCAAGCAGGACATAGCGGCCCTTCTTGTATTCGTAGCCTTTAACAACATCATTCCGGGTGATCTTTTTATCACCGGCAATGAGCTGATGCTGAACACGGTCTCCGGTCCTGCGGTAGATCTCATGCATAGGCAAATTTCGCACTGCTTCGAGAGCGGCAAAGATATTTACTGGTACAGCGACCAGTGAAAGGCGGATCTGACCGCTCCAATAAGGACGAGCTGCCATTGGATGACTCCTTTAGTCGTTTATGCCAATAGCAACGCTTGACGCATAAAAGGACTATGGGAGATGTCTGGCAGAACAATAAAGGGTACGAAAGTCCATTCGCCATAAATAAGTATTTCGATAATGGCGGGTGAAGCGCTAAAATTGTGGTGGAACTTGCGACTAATTCGAGTTCTCTCGCGAGAGATTATGTGTCGAACTGAAAAATGTTGGCTGGAGAGAAACGATTTAGCTTGGAGCATCCTCAGTATACCATGGTTTCAATGGGATACTCCTTTAGCTCTGTCATATATTCCTCAAGCGTCACTTGTGCTACGCATGCATAAGCGCCTGGTTCGGGAGGCATGCCCATTGCAATTTTTTTAGCAAGCACAATGGCTGGAATGGTGGGGATGTGGGGGCCATAGCCATCTTTTGCGATAATGAACCATTTTCGTGCATGCAGTGTTCCATCCGGTGCTGTGCCATTGATGATTATGTGCATACCGCCATCGGCGTTACCGAAATGGTCGAACCAATTGCTTGCTTTTAATAAGGCTGCAGCATGGTTCGGCAAATTAATCGGCGCGCCGAACCGTACCAGCCATGAAAGCGCCCATAGCCCAAGATGAAGGGGAGCAAGTTGCAGACCGGCAGAGAATTGAATCGACTTGATTCTGTAAAACTCAGGCAACAGATCGAGATCAGGAATGTCGCAGTTTGCCATCCATCGTTCGCCGAGGTGAGGATATTCCTGCTTATATATATTCTGCCAGCCATAGGCATTTGCATGTCCTGCAAAAGGAGCTAACTTTTTGCCAACATAGGTGAGAATGCCCTCGGTGGTAGCAAGACCGCGTTCGGCTTTCTGACCCGGGCTGATTCCAAATCGCAAAGATTCGATGCTGGCAAACTCGTGTTTGAAGTGCTCAAGCACAGCAGAAGAAAGCCCAGGCACTGTGCTTGCGCCGCTGACGATGCTTACGCCTTTAGCTTTGGCAGCATCGTTCAGTTTCGTAATGCCGGTAACGAACGCGCGGCCATCGGCAAGATCAATGTAATGAACATCATTTGCAATGCAGGCTTCGGCTGTTTGGTAATCTGCCAGTTGAAAGGGACCGCAGGTATTTATTACTATGCCGGATTGAAGGCGTCTTAGCTGCGCGGAAAAGTCCTGATTCACATCTAACGCGGCTGATTGGGCATATACACCTAATTCTGAAGCAAGCACTTCGGCCTTTCTCGGGTCGCGTCCTGCAATGATAATTGGTATCTGTGCCTTTACCAGTGCCTGTGCGATGCGTTTGCCAAAATTACCGTAGCCGCCAAGGATAACGACCTTATGCATTGAGCTTAACCTCTTTCACATCGAAACTGCCGGAATAAGCGTAGATTACACCAAACCATGGATGCCGAATGTTCATGTGCATGCGAAAGCTCGAGCCACAGGTGGCTTCTTCCTCGGCATATCCTTGACCGAACAACCAATGCAGCGGGATTGGGATATTGTAACCAAGCACGCGCCAGACATAGCCTCGGTGGGTGAGGGTGACCTTACCATCCTTAAATTTGTAAGCGGCGCGCCAGCCAATGCCAACGCTCATATGTTCGATCACCTCGTTGCCGCCTGCGGGCAGCATGCGTGAACGGAAATGGTAAGGTATTTTACCAGGAAAACGAAACTCACGATCAAACACGAACGCGCGTGAATCTGGCTCGCTGCGAAAGGTAACGGTTGTTGGCACCTGCACTCCCTGATAGGGGACCAACATGCCTGCAGCCTTCATCAATGGCGTGAAAAGCCGCATAAGCTGTGATGCATGCACGTTCATCATGCCTTCAACAACCACTGTATCGCGCGTATAAGGCCGGTTTGCATAATGCTGATGCATTACCGGGGGCATTTTATGCCAGGACTCGCCAAAAATCGGCTGAAAGATTGGCTGTTTGTGGGTGCCGGTTCGCTTGTTAAGCTTTGATACGCCCTTTACGCGAATGAGCGTATTGCGCATGCCCCGCATTGCTGGGTATAGAAATGCCGCCATGCTTGGAGAGCGAAACAGCATGGCATTTATGCGGTTGAACCAGCCAATGTTGCTGCTGAGAAGCGCCATTATGCCAAGCGCATCTTTACCTTGATAATATTTGCCGCCGAATTTGATGACCATGCCATCATCCAGGTCGTAGCCTAGCTGGGTCACTTCCTGCACAAGTGAGTGGTTTTTGCCTTCACGGGCGTTGATGAGGTGAAGTGTCCCCGCTGCATCTCGAATACGCAATGCGTGTGCGGCCATTGAGCAGATGGGGCATTCTCCATCATAGATGAAGTACACATCGCCTTTTAATTTTACTGTTGCAGCTGGCTCCATGCTGTTAGGTATAATGCATGGATTATCTCTGGCTCAAATTGATTCATATATTAAGTGCCACTATCTTGTTTGGCACCGGCATCGGCAGTGCATTTTACATGTTTATGGCAAACCGGCGCAAGGATATCGCAGGCATTTACTTTGCCACCCGGCATGTTGTAATCGCAGATTGGCTGTTCACTACGCCAAGCGTCATCATCCAGTTCATCACGGGTGTGGCGCTTGCGCATCGGCTCGGATTGCCGCTGACAGACGGCTGGGTGTTCTGGGCGCTTATCCTCTACCTCTTCGCCGGCGCATGCTGGCTGCCAGTGGTATGGATGCAAATTAAAATGCGCGACATTGCTAAAGCTTCCCTCGAAACCGGTGCTCCCTTGACCGATCGATATTGGAAACTCGACCACTGGTGGACCATCCTGGGCTCGATGGCCTTCCCAGCGGTGGTTGTCATTATTGGGTTAATGGTGATCAAACCTTAACAGGCTAATTTATTTGCGTTCTCAGTCTGGATGAATGTTCGAACTTGGAAATGTTGGCTGGGGCGCCAGGATTCGAACCTGGGATGGCGGTACCAAAAACCGCTGCCTTACCGCTTGGCTACGCCCCAATAGGCCTGTTTGTGCTCTGACCGCAATGCGGTGAGGGAGGTTAGTTACAACAGCAAAACCGCGACGTCAATTGAGGAAATAAAGGAAATCAGACGGCGGTGGCCAGTTTTGCGTCGGCTTGTTTGTTGTGTTCAAGGGCTTTGCGCACCATGAAATCGCGGAAGACGCGCAGGCGCTTGGAATGGCGGAGCTCGGCGGGGTAAACGAGGTAGACGTCCACGGGGGGGCCTTTAAGCTCGTCCAGAATGCGGGTGAGCTTGGGTGAATGCTGCACCATGTAGCCGGGGAGGCCGGCAATGCCTAAGCCTGCCTCGCATGCCTGGCCAAGGGTGACCAGGTTATTCACCTTCATGGCGGGTTTGCGATCCAGGCCGGGCTTGGCACCGGCGTTCAGCACCCAGTTCACATTGTCATACGGGGTGCGCTGGCCTTCGCCGAACCCGATGATCTTATGGCTGTCCAGGTCTTCCGGTTTGGAAGGCACGCCATTGCGCTTGAGGTAGTCCGTTGAGGCGTAAACGCCGTTTTCGAATTTCATCAGGTGACGGTGGACCACGTCCGGCTGTTTGGGCTGAAACATGCGGATGGCGACATCGGCCTCACGCATGGCGAGGTCCAGTTCGCCTTCTTCCATCAGCAGGGTAACCTGGATTTCGGGATACATGTCGATAAATTCGGGCATCATGGGGGAGATCCATGCCGCGCAGAGCGAGGAGGTGACCGTGACGCGTAGCGGCCCCTTTGGACGGTCCTTGCTTTCGGTAATGGCGTTTTCAGCGGTGGCGAGCTTGGTGAATATGTCTTTCACCGTCTGGTACAGGATGTCGCCCTGTTCGGTGAGGATGAGGCCGCGGGCGTGGCGGTGGAAAAGGGAAACGCTCAGGCCGTCTTCCAGTTTGCTGACCTGACGGCTGATGGCGGACTGGCTGAGGCCGAGCTTGTCACCCGCCTTGGTGAAGCTGCCCGATTGCGCAACGGCATAAAAGACCTTCAACCTGTCCCAATCCATGACCTTACCTATGCAATAGGGGCATTAGAATATCTCCAATGCCGCATTATGGGTGCCATGTAATACGCTAATTATGCATTGTAAAGCTAATTTCCATGCCTAAATGGCATGGCTTGCCGGGTGTTTAAGCCGCGTGTTCGTTCAGGAAACGCTCGGCTTCCAGCGCTGCCATGCAGCCGGTGCCGGCGGCGGTGACGGCCTGGCGGTAGACGCTGTCCTGCACGTCGCCTGCGGCATAAACGCCTTCGATGGTGGTTTTGGTACTGTCGGGCGCGGTTTTTAAATAGCCGGTCTCGTCCATTTCCAGCTGACCTTTGAAGAGCTCCGTATTGGGGCTGTGGCCGATGGCGACGAAGACGCCGTCTGCCGCGTGATCGGTCACGGCATTGGTCTTGACGTTTTTGATGCGCACGCCGGTGACGCGGTTGGGATTCTGCTCACCGGTAATCTCTTCCAGCGCGCTGTCCCACATCACGGTGACGTTCGGCTTGGCCAGCAGGCGTTCCTGCAGGATTTTCTCGGCGCGAAAGGTATCACGGCGGTGAATGACCGTGACATGGGCGGCGATGTTGGAAAGATAGAGGGCTTCTTCCACGGCGCTGTTGCCGCCGCCGACGACGAAGACCTTCTGGTTCTTAAAGAAAGGGCCGTCGCAGGTGGCGCAGGCGGAAACGCCGAAGCCGGAATAGGCCTGCTCGCTCGGTATACCGAGCCATTTGGCGCTGGCGCCGGTGGCAATCACCAGTGTATCGGCCAGGTAGGTATCGCCGGATTCGCCAAGGCAGGTGAAGGGGCGTTTGCTCAGGTCCACGCTTTGGATGTGGTCATATACCAGGGTGGTGCCCACATGTTCGGCCTGTTTTTCCATCTGTTCCATCAGCCATGGGCCCATGATGGGTTCGGCGAAGCCGGGATAGTTTTCCACATCGGTGGTGATGGTGAGCTGCCCACCGGGCTGCATGCCCCGCACCAGCATCGGCTTGCGTCCGGCGCGGGCGGAATAGATGGCGGCCGTCAGGCCTGCCGGGCCGGAACCAAGGACGAGAAGCTGGGTTTTGTGCGTGGTGGGCATGGTGATTCCTGTGTCATCTTGTAAAAGACAAATAGGGCGGCAGAAGCCGCCCTACAAGTAGCGAATGGATTAGAGAGCCTTCGCTTTTTCGGCGAGGTAGCTGGCCACGCCTTCGGCAGTCGGCTTCATGCCTTTCTGGCCTTTGTTCCAGCCGGCGGGGCAAACTTCGCCATGCTGCTCGTGGAACTGGAGGGCATCCACCATGCGGATGGCTTCGTCCACGTTGCGGCCGAGCGGCAGGTCGTTCACCAGCTGATGGCGCACCTTGAAATCACCGTCGATCAGGAACGTACCACGGAAGGCGACGGATTCGTTGGTAAGCACGTCGTAATCGCGGGCGATCTGTTTGGTCAGGTCGGCCACCATCGGGAATTGCACATTGCCGATGCCGCCTTTGTCCACCGGGGTATTTTTCCAGGCCAGGTGGGTGAAGTGGGAATCCACCGAAACGGCGATGACTTCAGCTTTGCGCTGCTTGAATTCGGCCAGGCGGTTGTCGAACGCAATGATCTCGGACGGGCAGACAAAGGTAAAATCCAGCGGGTAGAAGAAGAGCACGCCGATTTTGCCCTTGATGTAGGATTTCAGGTTGAATTTCTGCTCGATGCTGTTGTCGGGCATCACGGCGGCGGCGGTGAAATCGGGGGCGGTTTTGCCAACAAGTACGGCCATGGGGGAACTCCTTTTGCTTTGTCTTGGGGAGGGGGTATTTAGAAGGCTCTGAAAGCCAGAGATTTGTGTTAAACCTCTAACGTCCCGGCTGCAACTGATTTTAGGGGTTCTAAAGTCCCATACGCTGCTGGATGAGGCCGGTGATGCGGCCCATTTCGTCCAGCGGGGCGGCGTTGAATGCCAGGGGAGGGGGCGTTTCCAGCATCATGGCATGGTCATGCTCCATCAGTTCCAGATGCAGGCGGTGATGCTTGGGGGCGATGGCCGGGCCGATATCGGCAATCCAAACCGGTTTTCCGGTAAGGCAGGCCTCCGACAGCATGGACATGGATTCGCCCGTCACGACGATCTCGTCTGCCAGGCCGAGCATGCCGGGATAGGGGTTGGTCTCGCGCGTCATGTCGGCATGCCAGAGCCAGTAATGATGCGGAACGGTCAGCCCGGCGAGGAGGCTGTCGGTCGCGGCCTGGCCGGTGCGGCGGCTGGTGGTGATGAGCAGGGTGGCGTGGCGGTCTTCCGCCAGGGCGTTGAGCCGACGCGCCAGCCTGGCTGCATCGGCTTCCGTAAATTCGCCATAGCGTGTGCTGCCACCGATGACGACCGCGATGAAAGGGGCTTTGTAGGCTTTGACATCCGGCTTGCGGGTGCGTGCTTCCTGTTCGATTCGCTGCGGCGTAAGGCGGTGCAGTGCGCCGCGGCACAAAAGGATGTTGGCGTGTTTGGCGGCAAGCCCTGCGGCGTGGGTGTCGTGTGTGGGGAGGATGAGCAGATCGAAATCCTGCCGATGCGCGCCGGGGTCCATCAGTTGAATCAGTTTCACCCTGCCGCCCAGCCGTTGTTTGAAATGGCGCGCTGCCAAGCCCGCGCGGCGACCGGCGGCAATGATGATATCCGGTGTGCCGTTTGGAAGTCTGGCAACGGGCATGGTAGCAGGCAACAGGCAGGAAGGCAGCCTGACCGGCCAGCGATAATCAAGCGGTACCTCGCGCCAGGCCTCGATACGGTCGGATGCATCGGTCAGGGCGGCGGCCAGCCCGGTGGACTGGCTGTTGTTGCCAGGGCGGCTGTCCGTCAGTGCCCAGATGACCGTTGCGGATGCCGGCACCGTGTATCCTTGTGGTTAGGCGACGTATTTGACCGCCAGAATTTCGTAATAACGGAGGCCGCGCGGGGTGTGGACTTCCGCCGTGTCGCCTTCCGTCTTGCCAATAAGGGCGCGGGCGATGGGGGCCGTGACGGAGATTTTGCCGTTCTCAAGGTCAGCCTCGTATTCCCCGACGATCTGGTAGAGCACCTCGTCTTCGGTTTCTTCGTCCACCAGATGAACGGTGGCGCCGAACATGACCCTGCTGCCCGAAAGGGTGGCCACGTCGATGATCTCGGCACGGGCGACCTTGTCTTCCAGCTCTATGATACGGCCTTCGATGAAGCTTTGTTTTTCTCGCGCGGCGGCGTACTCGGCGTTTTCGCTCAGGTCGCCATGGGCGCGCGCTTCGGCGATCGCCTTGATGACATTGGGGCGCTCGACGGTCTTGAGGGTCTTGATTTCCTCTTCCAGAAGGGCATAGCCCTTGGAAGTAATCGGGAATTTTTCCATCTTTATCCTGTTAATGTAGGGGGCGGAATTTCTGCGCATAATGGCGAGGCTGCCCCGAAAATGCAAGCGAGGGCGATAAAATTGCTCTTATCTACTTGTTCTTCCTGTCATTAGGTCGCATTTGTCATATTTTGTTAACATTTTATCAAGTGTTGCGTGCCAAGCTGAAGGATGAGGTGCTGTGGGCAAGGGGCAAACGCATGCAATGGAATGCAGCCTGTAACAAGAAAAATAATCGGGAATCGGGCTTTAATTTATTGGAATTGTCACTCGTTCTGGTGGTGGTGGGGCTCATCATTGCCGGGGTGTTTCAGGGCGCCAGCATGGTGGAGCGCTCCAAGCTTTCCGGTATTGTGAGCGACGCCAAAGGCGTGGCCGAAGCTGTGGCCCAGTTTCAGAAAACCTACCATGGATTGCCGGGCGATTTGTTGAATGCGTCAACCCTTTTGCCAGGCAGCCCGGCGGGGGGCAATGGTAACGGCAAAATCGAATCCACCACCGGTAACCGTGAGGATCTGCTTTTCTGGCAGCATTTAAGCGCTTCCGGTCTGCTAAAAAAGGAATTCACGCCGCGCAGCCTTACCCCGACGGAAACGGTAATGGCGGGCTCTAAGGATAATAGCGGCTTTGTTGCCGGTGAAAGTGACAATATCGGCGTGTTTCTCGCCCTAAGCGGTGTAATGCCAAGCGGCGCGCCCGCCATTACAGATACCCAGCTCAATGCTCTTTATTCGCCCACCAGCTTTGCCGCGGTGAAAGCCTATCCCGTGCTTTCGGGCAAGGAAGCGAAGGACATCGACACGCGTTATGACGACGGCAACCCGACCTCCGGCGCTATCCGCGCCCAGCCGGGGCTTGTTTATTCCGGCGGGGCATGGGGGCTCAGCACCTGCAGTTACACTGCCACCACCGACACGCAGGATTGCGCGCTGGTGTATGCGACCGAAAATAAATCCGCCCAGGTGCAGCAGGCCCGAAGCGTGGCCTGCGGTATTGTGGGCGATACGCGCAAATCCTCCGCGCGTAGTTGCGAGGTGAATGCATCGGGCACGCGCACCGGCCTGGTGGGTGATTATATCGAAACCTGCAATGAAAACGGCGCGTGGGAACTGAGCGGCCACACCTGCCGCAGCGTGAATTGCCCGGGTGGATCTTTCGCCCAGACACGCCAGGTCGCATGCCCGGCCAATTACGGATCCGGCAGCGTGACGCAGATCTGCGATGAAGGCGGTGAGTGGCTGACGCAAAACTCCACCTGTAACCCCGCCAGCGGCGATGCCTGCACCACAGCAGGCCTGCAGCGTGTGAAAGCCTGCCCCATCAACCAGACGGGCGCGGTATATGAAACCTGTAACGGCACCAG
This sequence comes from bacterium, assembly GCA_016124905.1. Classification (NCBI taxonomy): domain Bacteria; species bacterium. The sequence goes on along the minus strand of WGMV01000020.1, from coordinate 57,998 downwards.
CTGGGACGTATCCAGCAATAACTGCGTGAACATCGCCTGCGCAGGCGGGCAGGCGGTGGGCAGCCATCGCACAGGCACATGCCCCTCTGGTTTTACAGGCAATACGTCGGAAACCTGTACCGCCAACGGCACCTGGGCGTCGACCTACAGCAACAATTGTCAGCCCAATGGCACTGCCTGCACTACCGTGGGCGCCACCCGCAAGATCAATTGCCCCACGGGCATGAGTGGGCCGGATAACCACGCCGATGCCATCAGCCAGGAATGCCGCCTGGTAAGCGGCTCCAACCTATGGGTGACGACTTCCAATAAATGCGTGATGCTGAAATGCGGCGATTATCAGGTCGGCCAGTCCCGCAAGGCGGATACGCCCTGCCCGAATCACCAGGTGGGTGATGTGATGGAAATCTGCACCGCCACGGGCAACACGGCAACCTGGGTGACCAGCACCCTGAACTGCGCGGCCGCGCGATGCATCGCGCAAAGCAATGTGGGTAACGCCAATTGGCCGGATACGAACCCGGGCGTGACGGCTACCGCCTCTAGCTGCGCATCGGGCTATGCCGCCAATGGCAGCCTGCCCACACGTGCCTGCAACACGGACGGCTCATGGGGGGCGGTGATCAACCCATGCGTTCCCGGCGCGCCGAGCATTAATTTCAGCTTCCCTGATATGGCGTATACCACCTGGACGACCGGTAGCGTGCCTACCTATGTGGATGATGGGGTCACGATTACCAACATGACGAATACCAACAGTATCAGTGTGACCTTCCAGGGGGCATATGATTCTGCCAATGATTTTCTGCAATTCGTCAATAACGATGCCACGGCCTATGGCAATATCACGGGTACGTATAATGCCGGCACAGGGGTGCTGAACCTTCTCAGCGCCGGCGGTACGGCCACCAACGCCCAGTGGCAGAACGCGCTTCGGCATGTGAGCTTCCGCAACCGTGAAATGCCGCTTTCGTGCAGTTACCGCACGTTGAGGTTCGCGGCGATGAACGCCTTTGGTTCCGCCAGCGCGGATATCAATGTCTATGCTCTGCCGCAGGAAGATTTCAGCGCCGCCTGGTTCGGCACGGTGTTGGCGTGGCTTGATGCAAATTCGGGCACCAGCACTAAAGTATCGGGGGCCCAGATTTCCAGCTGGGTCGGGCGGAATGGCTACACGGTGAACGGTTCCGGCACGGCACGACCGATTTTCTCAGATGCCGCGGTAAATGGTAGGCCGGTGGTGACCTTCTTCCGCACCCATAATCTTGATGGGGCAACCAATCTTGGCCTTAGCGGCAATATGGCGGTTAGCGACTTTGTGGTGACGAAGAGTGAATTTACCAGTAGCAGTTGTACCACTGCGGGTGGCGCGGGTTGCCGCTATCCTTGCGTCTATGGCTTTTATAACGGCGCAGCATGTACCGCCGGTGTGGCATGTACCTGGATACCGCATATCTATAATAATGGTACCACCTATCTTTATTTTGCAGGAAATGTCGCCGGCAGCGGGATTACAAGTCCGGTGTCAGGTGCGCTTCCGGCGGAATATTATATTCACAGCAACGTAAAGGCCGCAGGTAACGTGGGAACCACGTTGACCTCAAGGCTTAACGGTGCGGCGATGGCCACTTCACTGGGGGGACCCGACCAGGCCCCGAGCTTTGGCAATGCGCCGTTGTCTCTGGGGCAGTGTTACATCAGCTGGGCGGGGGCGGCGAAGTACGAGGGCTCGATTGCGGAAATGATCATTTACGGCACGGCCATTCCCAATTCATCGCGCGATGTGATTGAGAGCTATCTGGCTGGTAAATGGTGGCGCGACAGTTATTACTATACGGCACTGGGGCCGGTTGCATCGCATATGGCCGGGGTGCAGAGCATCACGGGCAGCCCGACCAAGCTGGTGATTTATCAGGCGCCGACCAACTGGGTGGCCACGCCGTGCAGCCCTTATGGATCCGGCTGGCAGGCCGCTACGAATTACAGCAGCTGTAAGGCGGCAAGGGCGGCGGGCAATACCACCAGCGGTACTTATACCATTGATCCTGATGGTCCTGGTGGCAACGCTCCTTTCAGTGTGTATTGTGACATGACGACCAGCGGTGGTGGCTGGACCGTGGTGTGGGTTGGCATTGGCGGCCAGAATAAAACCAGCCTTTCGACCACGGCTGCCTTCAACACCGCCGGTGCGACCACCGTGTCCCAGACCTTTAAATTCGATGACAATACCATCAACAGCCTGTTGACCGAGGGGTATATGCTGCGTTCTACCGGGCTTTATAATAACGTTCGTTATATGTCGTCCAGTTGCGAGTTTGCCGCCATGACGGCCACCACCCGTGCACCGTCGCCTGCCTGCGGTGTATCCTACACGAGCATGGCCTGGGCAGGTGCGGCTGGAAATCCCTTTACACACACGGAATGGACCGGCTTAAGTGATTGTAACAGCAATGCCTGTTACTTCCTGACGCGCCAATTGAACGCCACTTACAATACCTGGATCACCGGGAATGGCGTGAGTGGTGTATGGTGCAATGGCGGCCAGGCCAATTGCAACATGGTGATGTATGTCCGTTAGGCTATTGCCCTAAGCATGGCTTGCCCGCTATAGGTTGCCGCTGAAGCAACCGATACGGGCCATTCGTGAACGCCGTTACCCAACTACAGAGCTTTTGCGCCAGCCGCATGGAGGCGGTGAATGACCGCATCACCCATGCGGCGGGGCGACATGCGGAGCTGATTCCGGCCATTGCCTCGCATATCGGGGCGGCGGGTGGCAAACGGCTGCGGCCGATGCTGACGCTGGCCTGCGCCAGCCTTGGCGGCTACCATGGGCAGGGGGATGTGCCGCTGGCGGCGGCGGTGGAATTCATCCATACTGCCAGCCTGCTGCATGATGATGTGGTGGATGAGAGCCAGAGCCGACGGGGAAAGACCACGGCCCATGCCATCTGGGGCAACAAGGCGGCCGTGCTGGTGGGGGATTTTCTGTTCTCCAAAGCCTTTCAATGCATGGTGGAAGCCGGCTCCATCGAGGCCATCCGCGCGCTTTCCGATGCATCGGCCATTATTTCCGAAGGGGAGGTGATGCAGCTGGAATCCATGTACAGCCTGCAGATCACCGAGGCGGATTATTACCGGGTAGTGGAGGCCAAAACCTCCGCGCTGTTTGCCGCCGCCTGCGAGGTGGGAGGCATCGTCGCCGGGAAGGACAAGGATTTCATCACCCGGCTTTATACCTATGGGCAGATGCTCGGCACGGCATTTCAACTGACCGACGACTGGATGGATTATGCCTCCACCGGCGCGGCGATGGGCAAAGATGCGGGGGACGACTTTCGCGAAGGCAAGGTGACGCTGCCCGTGTTGTTTGCCTATAAAAAGTCAGGCCAGGAGGAACGCAGCTGGATTCAGCAGGCATTCTCCGGCGATGTGATGCCCGATGAGGCCAGCCTCGGGAAAATGCAGGGCATCCTTCATCAAACCGGCGCGCTGGACGCGGTGAAACAGGCCGCGCTCGCCAAGGCCGTCGAGGCCAGGAAGGCCATCCTGTCCATTACGCCCGCCGGGGGGATGGAGCCCCTGCAGGCGTTGCTGGGCGCGGTGGCGGATGCCTGCGTGGAACGGATCGCCTAGTGAACTGGCATCAACCCGCCGATGGCATCGCGCTTTATGTGCATTGGCCCTTCTGCAAGGCCAAGTGCCCCTATTGTGATTTCAACAGCCATGTGCGCGAGCGTGTGCAGCAGGATGAGTGGCGCCAGGCGCTGTTGGCAGAATTGCGGCACTGGCAGGAGCGCTTGCCCAATCGCAGGCTGACCAGCATTTTCTTTGGTGGGGGCACGCCCTCGCTGATGGAGCCGGAGACGGTGGCCGCCATTGTGGCGCAGGCGAAATCCGGCTGGAAGCCGCTGGATGATGTGGAAGTGACGCTGGAGGCCAACCCCACCTCAGTGGAAGCGGCCAAGATGCAGGAATTCGCCTTTTGCGGCGTCAACCGCGTGTCGATGGGTGTGCAGGCCTTAAAGGACGAAGATCTGAAATTTCTGGGGCGGGAGCATAGCGCGGCGGAGGCGCTGGCGGCGTTCGACAAGGTGGCGGCGGCGGTGCCACGTACTTCGTTCGATCTGATTTATGCCCGGCCCGGCCAGAGTGTGAAGGACTGGCGCGAGGAGCTGGCCATCGCGTTGAGGCATACGGGCAACCATGTGTCGGCCTATCAATTGACCATCGAGCCGCAAACGCCGTTTTACCTGCGTTACAACCGTGGTGATTTTGCCTTGCCGCCGGAAGACAATATGGCCGAGCTGTTCGACGTGACGAACGAGCTATGCGGGGCGGCGGGGCTGGCGCGGTATGAGGTTTCCAACCATGCCGCACCGGGACAGGAATGCCGCCATAACCTCACCTACTGGCAGGGCGGCGACTGGGTGGGCATTGGCCCCGGGGCGCACGGGCGCTTTCTCTGGAAGCAAGATAAACGGATGGCCAGCGTGACGCTCAAGGTGCCCGAAAAATGGCTTGAGCAGGTGAATGCGCAAGGGCATGGCGTGGTGGACGGCATGAGCGAAAGCATGCAGGATTTCGCGCTGGAGATCCTGATGATGGGGCTGCGGCTGGAGCAGGGGATCGACCGTGCGCATTTCGCCGCGCGTTGCGGCTATATGGTGGAAGATGTGATCGACGAGGATGCGCTGGCGGTGCTGGAAGCGGAAGGGCTGATGGTCAATGACACGCATCTGCGCGCCACCGCAAAAGGCCTGCCGGTGCTGAACCATCTTCTCTACAAGCTTATTTCTGCATGAAATATTCCGGCGCGCGGTCGATCATCCTCGCGCCTTCTTCCGTCACTTCCATGATGGTGAGCCCACGTTCGCAGGCGCCGTTCGGCATGAAGCGGAAGATGCCATCCGCCGGGCCGTTGAAGCCGGCCGGCTGGGTGAGGTTTTTTGTGCTGAAGATGGCATCGGGCGTGGCGGATGGCTGGCTGACCACCAAGGTGCTGGCCAGCGCGATGGCATCATAGGCCAGGCTGCCGAGGCGCACGGGCTGGTAATTGTAAACGCGCTGGAAATGCTGCTCAAACCGGGCATGCTTGTCCGGGTCGGCGGTGGCGAACCAGCTTCCGGCCAGGCTGGGCTGGATGCGGAAGGCGGGGTCGTCCCACTGGCCGGAACCGAGGATCTTGATGGATTTCATATCGATGCCCATGCGCTGCATGTCGCGCGCGATGGCGTTTAAGCGCTCGCCGCCCTCGGGAATCAGCAATGCCTGGAAATTGGGTTTGGGTTTGTTGCCGGGACCGATAGGCGGGAAGAGCTGCTGAAGCTCCTTGGTCACGTTGACCGAGGTTTTGGGATAATAGGCCAGGCCCGAAAGCGTCATGCCCAGGCGGGTGCCTTCGTTGTAGGTAATGGCGCCGACGGCCTCGCCGTAATTGTCGTTCGGCAGGATGGCGGCAATGGACTGGATGCCCTTGTTGCTGGCATAGGAAAGAATGCGGCCGATCTGCTGCTCGGGCAGAAAGCTCATGAGCAGGATGTTCTTGCCTGCCATGTCCTTATTGTTGGAGAAGGCAATGGCCATGATATTGCGCTCGGCCAGCAGGGGTTGGATGGCGCGCATCTGCGGGCCGAAGACGGGGCCGAGCACCAGCGATACGCCCGCCTTGTTCAGCTCGCGCATGGCGTTCAGCGCACTTGCTTCATCCTGGCCACTATCCTTGGGAATCAGCACGATCTGCGTTTGCTGGCGTACATTGGCGGGCAGGGAGTTGTATTTGTCGTTCAGGGCGAGGAAGGCGGCATCCTGCAGGGACTTTCCTAAGTTGGCATTAGGGCCGGTGAGTGGCACAAGCAGGCCGATTTTTACGGTGCGCGCGGCCGTCATGGGGGCTGGTTCTGCCGCCTGTTTCGCATTGCCGACGGCCGGTTGGCGCGGAGGTGTTACCGGCTTAACCGTGGCCGTATTGCCGACGGGCTGGCGCGTTTCGGCGGCCGGTTCATCCGGCGATGAGAAGAAGGGGATATCCCACTGGGCGCAACCCGAAAGCGTCAGCATGGCCAGGGCCAGCAGGCTGAACCGCAGAATGCCGGTGCGGGTTTTCATGGGCGTCTCCCTCATTTTTGTCCCTGTTGTATAGCCAATGAAGGTCGGATGCTATAGATAAAAACCATGGAACAAACCTCTGTTATGCTCCGGCCTCTCATGCCCGGCCTGTATGTCGTCGCTACGCCGATCGGCAATCTGCGCGACATTACCTTGCGCGCGCTGGACGTGCTGAAGGCGGCGGATGTGGTGGCCTGCGAGGATACCCGCACCAGCGGGGTGCTGCTTAAGCATTACGGCATCCGCACCAAGACGATGTCGCTGCATGAGCATAATGAGTTTCAGCGCCTCGGCATGCTGGAGGAACAGGTGAGAAGCGGCCAGTCGGTGGCGTTGATTACCGATGCGGGCACACCGCTGATTTCCGACCCGGGTGGCAGGGTGGTGGCGCATATGCGCGAGAAGGGATTGCCGGTTACCACCGTTCCAGGCGCCTGCGCGATGGTGGCGGGATTGACGCTTTCCGGCCTGCCGACGGAGCGATTCCTGATGGCAGGCTTCCTGCCGCAAAAAACCAAGGCGCGCTGCGACAACCTGCGTATGCTGGCGGCGGTGGATGCCACGCTGGTATTCTATGAATCCCCGCACCGGATGGAAGCCAGCCTGGCCGATATGGCCGCCGTGCTGGGTGGCGCACGCATGGCGGCGGTGGCGCGGGAGATCACCAAACTGCATGAGGAAGTGCTGCGCGGCACGCTGGATGAGCTGGTAGCGGAATGGCAGCGCCAGCCGCGCAAGGGCGAGATGGTGATTGTGGTGGAACCGCCAGCCGCGGCGCCCGCCGTGACGGGAAATGAAGAGGAGGTGCAGGCGCATCTGGCACATCTGCTGGAGGAGCATTCGGTAAAGGATGCCGCGCGTATGGCCGCCGAGGCCTTTGGGCTGTCGCGCAACAAGGCCTATGAACTGGCGCAGGCGTTGAAGGGCGGGAATGGATAGGCGGCGGCTTGCCCATTTTTTTGGACAGGCGGCGGAATGGCTGGCGGTGATATTCTACTGGCTGCAGGGTTACCGGCTGGTGGCATGGCGGTGGAAAACGCCGTCTGGCGAGGTGGATGCCCTGCTGACGCGCGGGCGCTGGCTGGTGGCGCTGGAAGTGAAGGCGCGCTGGCGTTCCGACGGCACAGTGCCGGTTGCGCCCATGCAACTGGCGGGCATTGGTCAGTCGCTGGAGCGGTTTCGGAGCAAAGAAAAACGATTTCGCCGCTGCTTCTGCCGCGTGGATGTGCTAACCATCAGCACCAACCGCCTGCCGCGGTGGATTCGCCATGCATGGGAGGAGCCGACATGAATCGTTTGAAACCTTCGTCCATTTTAGTGTGCGGCATGATGCTTGCCCTGAACGGATGCCCCGGATTTTCGGTCGCCACCACCGCTGGCAGCGCCGCTTATGCGGTTGTAGATGAGCGTTCGATGGGGGAGATTGTGGATGACGGTGTTATCCGCACCCAGATACTCCACAAGTTCTTTCAGCAGGACATGAACGACATGTTCGCCAATGTGGAAGTGGATGTGACGGAAGGGCGCGTGCTGTTGACCGGTGAGGTGGATCATGAGGAAACCATGGTGGAAGCGGTCCGCATGACATGGGAAATTCGGGGCGTGCGCGAAGTGATCAACGAGATCCATCCGACGGACAGTCATTATACCTTCGCTCAGCGTTCGTCCGATGCCTGGATCACCACCCAGGCGAAAAGCAAACTTCTGGCTGAAAAATACGTGCGTTCCGTCAATTACAGCGTGGAAACGGTCAATGGCGTGATCTACCTGATGGGTATCGCCCAGAGTGAGGAAGAGCTTAAGCGTGCCACCAACGTGGTTTCCCGCGTGCGGGGCGTCAAGCGCGTGGCGAGCTATGTGCGCCTGAAAGAAAGCGTGTATCGCAAGGGGCTGGAGAGCAATCTCTAGGTCTGGTCCGCCGGTTTTTCGGGGGCCGCCTGCGGTGCGGCCTTGGCATCGCCCAGGGAGGGCTGCACTTCATCCACACGCGGGGGCAGGGCGCTTTCCTGCGGGGGGTTAAGCCGCCGCACATTTTCGGACAATACACGGAAAATGCCGCGCAGGAAGGGGTCCATTTCGCGCAGTTTCTTTTCGAAACCTGCGCGGCTCAGCACGATCAGCTCGCTGACCTTGGTGGCCACGGCCGTGGCGGAGCGGGCGCGGTTGTCGATCAGCGCCATTTCGCCAAATACCGAATTGGGGCCAAGCTTGGCCAGAACCAGGCGTTCTCCTTTGTGCGTGCGGTATACTTCTACTTCGCCCTTTACGATCAGGTAGACTTCCGCCGTGTTCGTTCCTTCCCGGAAAATCAGCTGGCCTTCGCCAAAGGTGCGGCGGACGATGTCTTCATTCATGGCAACCTCGTTTATGTCTGTAACTATATAATTCAGAGTAGGTTAACTCTTTATTTACGGCGAACGTGGCATGGTGGGAGGCTATTGTTTGTCGTGGGGGTACATTCGTGAAACGCCTGAGGGGCCTTTTGTTCAGCGCTGTGCTGATGGCGGGCTTTGCCATTGCGCCTGTGGTGGCGCATGCGGCCACCGATGCGGACAAGGCCGCATTCGAAACCGCGTTTCAGGACATGCTGGCCGACCCCACCGATAAGGCAAAAACCCTGCATTATGCCGATATGGCCGACCGTGTGGGCGACCATGAAGCCGCCGTGCCGCCGCTTGAGCGGCTGCTGATGCAAAACCCCAATCAGCCTGACCTGATGGTGCGTATCGGCTATCATTATTACCACCTGCAATCCTATGCGATGGCCAAAAAATATCTCAACGACGCACTGGCCATGAAATCCATCCGTTCCAATGACCGTAACGAAGCCAATGCGCTTCTCGCTGATATTAAGTGGAAAGTCTATTAGCGCGCCTGACAAAGGATAAGAACCATGAAAGCAAGGACACTCCGCCATTTGCTGCTCAGCAGCGCCGCCCTGGTGCCTTTTTGCGCATTCGCTGACACGGAGCTTCCAAAAGTGGGGGTAGTCGGCGCTGAAAAGCAAACGCTGGAAGCCGCCGCGGCCCAAGGCACCAAGCGGGTGCTGAAGGCGGGTGACAGTGTCTTTTTCAAGGAACGCATCACCACCGACGCCAAGGGCACGAGCCAGATCATCTTTATCGATAAATCCACGCTGACGGTCGGCCCCAATTCCGACATCACGGTGGATGAATTCGTGTTCGACCCAAAGGCATCCACGGGTAAGCTGGTGCTTTCGGGCACCAAGGGTGTGTTCCGTTTCGTGGGGGGCGCATTGTCCAAAAAACAGCCGGTGACGATCAAGACGCCGGTGGCCACCATCGGGGTGCGCGGCGGTATTGCGGATGTGTCGATGAATGCGGAAACCGGCACAGCGGACGCGGCGCTGGTTTTCGGCAATAGCCTGACGGTGACGAACGACCAGGGCACCATGACCACGACGCAGATCGGGACGCAGATTTCCGTTCCCACAAACGGCGCGCCCATGCCGCCGGTTCCCTATCAGCCGCAGACGATCGCCAGCACGGTGAATGTGAATCCTCCGGCAACGGGCGGCGCTAATACGGGGGGCGAGGGCGGCCCTAATGGAGGCGGCAGACCAGAAAATGGTGGTGGTGCTGGACCCACCAACGAGGCGAACGGTGGCGGTAACCCCCCTCCGCAAAGCCCCGGTGCCGATGGGCAGGCGAATAATGGCGGGCCGGGCAGCCCTCCTCCGCCACCGGTTCCTACCAACGATGTGACGCAGAACTCCGCCGCCGTGCAGCAGGGTAACGCCCAGACCATCGTCCAGACATTCAATGATCAGGGGATCGATCCCAATTCAGTGCCGGGGGTCAATCCGGCGGTCATCACCCAGTATAATAACACCAACCCCATACCATTGACGGGGCGCGCTATTGATTACGGATGGGGCGGAAGTTACCTGGATGACATGGTCGGTTATCGTCAGGGCGGCAGGCTTGCTTTCAGAACAACCGATTATGACGAGCTGAATTTCGTTTTCGACAATTACAATTTTGCGGGCGGCTTGCAGCCCACGCGGAATTTCCTGCTTTCAGGAAGCCCGTTTACGGCGCGTTTCTTCAACTCCCCGACCGGGGCGATGAATTATTATGTCATCAGCGATAATCATCCCGATCTGATGACGCGCAAAACGCTGCACGGGGTTGTGGGTACCAAGCTTGCGGCATCCGCCCTGCCCAATGCCGGTGTGAGCTTTTATAAATTCCTGCCGGATTTCTCTTATGATTATGGGTATGATTCGCTGAACCCTAATGATGACCTGGGTTTTGACAGTTCCCTGGCGGCCATTGGCATGCTGCCCCAACAGATTGCGGCGACCTATGCTGGAAAACAGGCCCCCTATGGTCTGGCGATTGACTGGCAGCAGAACCGGATTCACGGCGGCGGCATCCTCTGGAGCTACCAGACCGACACTGTGAATGAGAGCGGCATCCTGGCCATTCGCGGCAAGGTGGACCGCAGCACCCTCAGCATGGTTCCCCTTGTGATGGGAAGTTACGGCATGTCCTTCTCCTCCACCAATACGGCAGGAATGTCTGATTTTGATGCGGATTACTCCAATGTCGATGTTTCCGGCGATCTGATGTATGGCGTCAACAGCACGCGCGTACTGGACGGTTTCGTGATGACAGGGGTGGACCATGATATCTATCCCCTGCAAGACAGTTACGATATCAACCAGGCCGCCGTCCGTGTGACGGACCCACAACTCGTGCCGCAGCCTGCGCCGCAATTGAATGTTCAAAGGGGGTTCGCCGCCGGGGTAATCGGCACATACAACTCTTCCACGGATGAGTATGATTCCTACAGCACTGTGATGAATGACTGGGATGCGGGCAATAGCCAATATGGCGTCTCCGTTACGGCAGGCATTCCAAACCGAACGGTGGAAGCGACGATGAAGCTCAAAAAAGTGGGCACCATCAATACTTCCAGCGTGATGGGAGGCGGCGGGACCGAGTATGTCGAGGCGCATTTCGGTAATCTGACCAATACCGATGACAGTTACCTGGTGTCCGACCGAACTTTCATTGCCGATCAGGATATTTACACCAATCAGTTTGTGGATACGACCGGCAGCAGTTCATTTCCCAACGTGCAAGGCGTTATGGCGGCTATGCCGGATACATCCGCGGTGACGGATTCGATTGTCAACAACACCAGTCTCTACGGCGATCTCGGCAATCTTCAGCAGGTGCAGAGTGCCATGAAATGCAGCAAATGCCAGTTTACCACCTGGGGTGTGTGGGCAGGCAATATGGCGGGCACGCATAATGGCAGTGTCCCGATCGAGCAGGTGGCGATGCTGATTCCGTTTGTGGTGGGTGCGCCCACTCAGAATCTGGGTTCGGTTGCGCTGACGGGTAATATAACCTATTCCGGCCAGGTGATCGGCCATCAGCAGAATGTGGTGGGCGGGGTTACGCAATCGACTGTGGCGCGCGCAGGTTATTTCAGCTCCGTCATCAATATGGGAACGCCTGATAAACGCCTTAACAAGCTTGATATACGTTTTGCCGATGAACGTTTCGGGATGAATAAGGGCGCCGCGGGCCCGACTTTTCCGAATACCGGCGTGGCGAACCTGAACGGCGTGGTGTTAAAAAAGCTGGATGCCGCCGGTGCGGAAACAGTTGTGAACGGTAAGATCAACGGTATTGCCAATATGGCGTTGTTCGGCCCGCAGGCCAATAACCTTGGCGGTAACTTTACCGCGGCGGTCAATAACTCCGATAACTCGCAGGTGCAGAAAATCATGACCGGCGTGTTTCGCGGCGGCAGGTAAAGGCCCGGGCATATCTGAACGGGTATGCGGCATAGGGGAACTATCGTCCCTGTTAACCAAAGGGAACTTGAACAAGCGCATGCTTGTTGACATGATGAACCTGTAACAACGGTTTCAGGGGCTCATGCAGCGCGTTCAACTGGAAGCAGGCCAGCTGGTCTTTAAAGAGGGCGATAAGAGCGATGTCGCCTATGTGGTTGAATCCGGCAAAGTGGAAATTCTCAAAAAAGCACCGCATGGCGATGTAAGCCTGGCTACCCTGGGGCCGGGCGAAATGTTCGGAGAGATGGGGCTGTTTGAAGACAGGCCAAGATCCGCCACGGCGCGAGCGGTGGAAATCACCATCCTCAATGTGATGGATCATCAGGCCGTGATGCAGATGGTCGAGCAATGCAGCCAGCCGCTGCGGCAACTGGTCAAAACAGCTTTTGAGCGTTTGCAGGCTGCAAATCAGAAAATCACGGAAAAGGACAAAGCCGTGACGGTGGTGGAGTGCGATTTCGACAAGGTGGTGATCATGCCCGATTGTGAGAAGCTCGCCACTATCTTCACGCCTGTTGAGGTGCCGGTCAACAAGCTGCCGTTTCGCATAGGCGGCTATTCACATCAGGAAGAGGCGCCGGGGGCCGGCAGTTCGCAAAACCACCTGGAGCTGCCCAGTGAGGGGCCGCCGCTGATGATTTCTCGCAAGCATCTGCAAATCGAACTGCAGGAGAATGTGGCCTATCTGGTGGACCGGGGGAGCCGTTTTGGCACCATCGTCAACGGCAAGGCCATCGGGCGCGGCAAGGGTGACTATAAGCACGCCCTCGCCAAAGGGGAATTCGCGGTGCGCCTGGGTGGCGTCCATTCGCCCTATCAGATCAAGCTGGTCTGTCAGTAAAGCCATTTTGAGGTGCGGCGCAGCACCAAAGCCCCTGTTGGCGGGGGTTGAGCAGCTTTATAACCATAGTGCTGATAGTCGCGCATGCGGTATGTTAACCGCTGGCGTTCATGTTAATTATTGATGGGGGTATAAAGGTAAATATCCACATCTAGATATAGGGGGTAAAGGCTATGCTCCATACCAGATAAGAATTTTTTGAATAAAATTTGTCGTTTGTTTAACATTTATCTGGAAAAAATACTTAACATCATGTAGAGTGCCTCTATTAACGCTTTAGTAACGGGTTGGGCTGGCTGATTCGGCTGGGAAAACCTCAGTAAATGCTAGTTAGGGGGCATACATGCGCGTATTGTTGGTCGAAGACGATCCATCAACCGCCAAGGCGATCGAGCTGTCGCTCGCATCCGAGGGCATCATTTGCGACACCACCGAATTCGGTGAGGAAGGTCTGGAAATCGGCAAGCTGTATGATTACGACATCATCGTGCTTGACCTGATGCTGCCGGATATCGACGGTTACGAAGTGCTGCGCCGCCTGCGCGCCGCCAAGGTCACCACGCCGATTCTTATTCTCTCCGGCCTTTCCGGCCCGGATAACAAGATCAAGGGCCTGGGCTTCGGTGCCGATGATTACATCACCAAGCCGTTCAATAAAGGCGAACTTATCGCCCGCATTCAGGCCATTGTCCGTCGTTCCAAAGGCCATGCCGAATCCGTGATTCGCACCGGCAAGCTGGCGGTCAACCTTGATACGCGCTCGGTGGAAGTGGATGGCAAGGCCCTTCACCTCACCAGCAAGGAATATGCCATTCTTGAGTTGCTGTCGCTCCGCAAGGGCACCACGCTGACCAAGGAAATGTTCCTGAACCACCTTTATGGCGGCATTGATGAGCCAGAATTGAAGATCATCGACGTGTTCATCTGCAAGCTGCGTAAAAAACTGGCTTCCTACACCAACGGCGAAAATTACATCGAAACCGTGTGGGGCCGTGGCTATGTGCTGAAGGATCCGCCGCAATCGGCTGAGGAAAAGGCACAGGAAAAAGCCTCAAAAAAGCTTGAACCGGCTGGCGTGTAAGCGTTAACGGTTGAATGAGAGGGCGGCCTTTGGGCCGCCCTTTTTGTTTGCGCCATTGAGCCACCGGATGATCCGTGCATAATTACCTCCATACAGGAGGCTTTATCATGAAAACGCTCGTTCTTTGCCTGATGCTTCTCATCCTGCCGCAGGCAGTGCAGGCCGCGGAAGCCACGGCATCCAAAAGCTTCAAGCATGTCATGCCGCTGTATGAGCATTTCGTGGTGGTTCCCATGTCGGCAGACTGGCCAATGACGTCGGCATTTCAGAAAAAGGACAGCGCCTTTTTCATCGCGGAGTTTGTACCGCGAAAGCAGACGATTGACCAATGGAGTGAGATGATCAGCATCACGGCTTATCCCACCTCGCCTACGGCGACGGCGAACGAATATTTTGCCAAGCTGAATTCCATCCTTACCAACCTGTGCGGGGCGGAAAATACGAACGCCAAAACGCTAAAAAACGGGCAGGATGAAATGGTGGCCATGCTGGCATGCGGCAGGCTGAAGGATAGCGCATCGGGCTTTGGCGGGCTTGGCAAAGGGCAGGGTGAACTTACGCTTTACCGCATCTTGAAAACGGAAAAGGGGCTGGTTTCCATTTTCTATTCCTGGCGGGGCGATGGGTTTGATGTGAAGAACGAAACGCACTATCCTGTCAGCCAGAATGTGATTGGCAAGGCGCGTGTGGCGCTGGATGAAATCATGCTCTGCGATATCAAGAAGCCCAAAGGCGACTGCTCGACTTATGTCAAATTTGTGGAATAATCAGGCGGACGGTTTGCAGTAAGTGGCGCTGAGGCCTGAAACCGATTTAACGGTATCGGTGATGCCGATCAGGCTTTCCGCGCTGCCGACGATGATATGGCCACCCGGTTTCAGTTGCGCGGCGAGACGATCCACGATGGCTTTTTTGGTCGGCACATCAAAATAAATCAACACGTTGCGGCAATAGATGATGTCGAACTGGCCCATGTGGGCGCAGGTGCCGAGCAGGTTGTGGGTGTCGAAACGGACCATGCGTTTGATGTCGTCTTTCAAAAGCCAGATATTTTCATTCTGGGTGAAATATTTCACCAGGTAGGTGATGGGTAGGCCGCGCTGAACTTCAAATTGCGAGAAGCTTGCCTCGCGCGCCTTGTCGACGATGGACTGGGAAAGATCGGTGGCGATGATTTCCGGCCGTAATTTGTCTTTGGCATCGGGCATGTCGCTCAACATCATGGCGAGCGTATAGGGCTCCTGCCCGGAGGAGCAGGCCGCGCTCCAGATACGAAGCGGCGCACGCCAGTCCGCTTTGGCGCGGATGTCGGGGATCAGTCTGGTGCGGAATTCCTCGAAAGGTTTCTGGTCACGGAAAAAAAGCGTTTCATGCGTGGCGATGGCTTCGTCCACGGCTCGCAGAATGGGGCTGTTGCGGTTGGCCAGCTGTTCGGCCGTGCCAAGGGTCATGAGGTTGCGCACCAGGCCCTGCACGCCTTCCAAACCTTGGGTGCGGGCAACGGGACCAAGGCGTGAATCGAGCAGGTAGAATTTATCGTCCGTCAGGGCGATGCCGGTTCGCCGCTTGATCAGGTCCGTCAGAAACTGCATGTCCTGTGCGGGAAGGCTCATAATTTGATTCCAAAGCAATCGAGCAGGTAGGGCGCTACCTGATCATCGGAAATAATGACATCGGCAAGCCCGGCATCCACCACGGCCTTGGGCATGCCGTAAACCACGCAGCTTTCCTGCGACTGGGCAACCACTACGCTGCCGTTCTTGCGGGCGATCTCCGCACCCAGCATGCCGTCTGAACCCATGCCTGTGAGGATGATGACCAGCAGGTGCCTGCCATAGACTTCACTTAGGCTGCGCAGCATGACATCCACGGAAGGTCGGCAGAAATTTTCCGGTGGTTCCTTGTTGAGGTGCAGGGTGGAGCCACCTTTTTCGTCCTTGTTTGCCACCATATGAAAATCACCCGGGGCGAGGTAGACGCCTTCATTGGTGATGAGTTCGCCTTCCACCGGTTCATGGCAAGTGCGCCCAAAGCTCTGGCTTATCTGCCCGGCCAGGGTGGTGGTAAAAATAGGCGGCATATGCTGGGTGATGAAAATGGGCACTTTGGGCATTTTGCCCCGCAATTGCGTGAAGATGCCGCACAGTGTCTGCGGTCCGCCGGTGGATGCGCCGATGGCCACTGCCTTGGGGGGCAGCATGGGCAGTTTCCAAGGGGAGGGGGTTCTGGCCACTCTTTATGCCTCGATCAGGCCGAGAAACGAGAGCTTTTCCTTCAGAATCACATCGTCAAAAGGCTTCATGATATATTCGTTGGCGCCGCTTTCCATCGCCATCTGGATGTTCGGCAGTTCGTTGTGCGTGGTGCAGAACACCACCACCGGGTTTGCGCCCGTCGGCAGTTTGCGCAACTCGCGCAGAAAAGTGATGCCGTCCATCACGGGCATGTTCCAGTCCAGCAGGATGAGTTTCGGCATGGGGTTGCTGGTGACGAAATCCAGCGCCTTCTGGCCATCCTCCGCTTCGCTCACGGTAAAGCCCAGCGGCTCAAGGATGCGGCGCGAGACCATACGCACCACCTTGGCATCGTCAACAATCAGTACGGTCTTATCATTCGACATAACTTACCTATGCAGGTTGCGGCGCGGCGGCGAGGGCGTTTTCCACTTCACGCAGAAGGCCATCGCGGTCCGTCTTGGAAACATATGCCTTAAACCCGGCATTCATGCCCTGACGGATGAGGTCGGCATTCATGGCGGAGGAGAAGGCGATGATGGGGATGTGCTTGTAGCGGGCGTCGTTGGTGAGCAGTTCGGCCAGCTCGATACCCGACATTTCCGGCATCTCCACGTCGGAGACAATGAGCTTGATATCGTTGCGCGCTTTCAGCATGTCCACCACTTCAAAAGCGCTTCCCGCGGTCAACACCTGGAAGCCTTTCGCCGAAAGGAAGGGCGCGCTCAGCGTACGGAAGAAGGGGCTGTCATCCACAATCAGGATGGTCTCCTTATGGTCGATATGCTGCTGGGCATCGCCCACGCCATTGCCGCTGCTCGCTTTGCGGCTGGTGTTGCCGAAGGCTTCCAGCATCACGGCGCCTGCGTCCAGCACGTCGGTAGTTTTGCCGTTCAGCACCATGGAGCCGATGACATACGGAACATGGGCGGACATTTTGATTTCCATGCGGCCGCTGATGATATCGACAATTTCCTTCACCACCAGGCCGAGCATCTTGCCTTCGTAGTTAAAGACGATGATGGAGTAGTTGCCTTCGGCGTTTTTCTCCAGCTGGCCATTGAGCGTAAAGAGACGCATCAGGTCGCCACGGTATTGCAGCACATAGGCTTCGCCGGAATGTTCCACCTGGTCGGGGGAGATTTCCTCCAGACGGCTGACCAGGTCCAGCGGGACGGCCTTGGGCGTATCGTCGGCGGCGGAAAAGACCAGAAAGGGGATGTTGCGTTCGTCAAACATCTGCTGGTTCTTGATACCGGTATCCTGTTTGCCCGTATCCTGAGCGGCCTCGCCGCTGCGGCGGGCAAGGGCGTTGGGATCAAGGATCATGATGACGCGGCCATCGCCAAGGATGGTGGAGCCGCTGTAAAGATCGACCGAAGCGAGCATGGAGGCCACCGGCTTGACCACGATTTCCTCGGTGTCGAACACTCGATCTACGAGCATGCCGAATTCGTAATTGCCCACCTTGCAGACCACCACGTAGCAGGTGGCGGGGATGGCCTCGCCGCACAGGCCCATGAGCGCGCCGAGCGAGATGATGGGCAGCAGCCGTTCGCGCAGGCGCATGACGGGGGAATTCTCGATGGTCTCAATGCGGTAGTGGCTTTCGGGTTTGCAATAGACCAGTTCCACTACGTTGATTTGCGGCACGGCGAAATAGCTGCCCTGTGTACCGACAATCAGCACCGGCACGATGGCCAGCGTCAGCGGAATCTTGATGCGGAAGGTCGAACCCTGGCCGATTTCGGATAGAATTTCAATGGATCCACCGATCTTTTCGATGTTGGAACGCACCACATCCATGCCGACACCGCGGCCGGAAATGTTGGTGACCTGCTCGGCGGTGGAGAAGCCCGCATGGAAAATATAGCCATGCACCTGCTGGCGCGACATGGCAGCGACGTCGGCCTCGTGAGCCAGGCCTTTTTCAATGATTTTCTGGCGGATGCGGTCGGTGTTTAATCCGCGCCCGTCATCGGCAACTTCGATGATGATGTGGCCGCCTTCATGGTAAGCGGAAAGGCGCACCGTGCCGGTGGAGGGCTTGCCTGCGGCGATGCGCTCGTCGGGTTTTTCAAGGCCGTGGTCCACCGAGTTGCGCACCATGTGCGTCAGCGGATCGCGAATGACTTCGAGCAGCTGGCGATCCAGCTCGGTATCCTCGCCTTTCATGACGAGTTCAATTTCCTTGCCCAGATCCTTGGATGTATCGCGCACCAGGCGGGGAAGTTTCGACCACGCATTGCCGATGGGCTGCATGCGGGTTTTCATGATGCCGTCCTGCAGCTCGGTGGTGATGTGTGACAGGCGCTGAATGGGGGCGACAAACTCCTGGTCGTGCTTGCTGCGCACGATCTGGTTCAACTGGTTGCGCGTCAGCACCAGTTCGCTGATGGTCTGCATCAGCTGCTCGAGCACGTCGATGCCCACGCGGATGGTCTGCACGCCGGCGGCGTTCTTGTTATCGTCGCCATGTTCGGCGGCGGCGGGTTTGGGTTTTGCGGCTTCGGGGAGCTTGACCGGGGCGGGGGCAGGTTTGGGTGCTTCCGCTACGACCGGTGTTTCTTCCACCTTTTCCGCTTCGATTTCCTCAGCCGGTTCTTCTTCCGTTTTTGCAGCTTTTTTGCCTTTTGGGGTTTTTTTGCCCTTGGCCTTCGGGGCGGGGGCTTCCTCTTCCGCAGCCGGTGCGGTGGCGCTTATATCCTCAAGGAAATTGCCGAAATCCGCATCGTTGCCGTGGGCGGGGGCATCGCCTTCGCCAATATAGGCACGCAGGCGGTTGATGAGGCTGGTGTCATCCCCGGCTGGCTCCGTGCCTTCGCTTTCGAGGTGCGACATGATGTGTTTGATCACGTCGAACGCTTCCAGCACCAGGTTGATGCCTTCCGATGATACGGCCATGGATTTGTCGCGGTATTTGCCGAGCACGTCTTCACCGGCATGAGCGACATGTTCCAGGCGCGAAAGGCCGAGGAAGCCGCAGGTACCCTTGATGGTGTGCAGCAGGCGGAAGATGCTGCTGATAATGCCTTCGTTGGTCGGGTCGCTTTCCAGCGCGATGAGTTGGTTATCCAGCTCTCCCATGCTTTCGCTGGTTTCGACTAAAAATTCCTGCAGCAGATCGTCCATAACACTAACTACGGGTTGCGGTGATGGTGAAGGAGGTGAGTTCGGGTGACAGATCGGCGCGGAGGGAAAGTCCCATCTGCTGCGCAATCTGATAAGTCCAGCCGAGATGCACGTTGTGGGCGCTCAGCAGGCTGGCATCGGCCAGGCCGAGAAGCTGCTTGAGGTTGGCATCTTCCATCTGGGTTTTGATGCCTTCGGCATGAAGGCGGAATTGCGGCTGACCGCCGGTGGAAAGGCTGCCGATCTTCACCTGGCCGCCACGGATCAGGCATTCGTCGCCGATCATCACCAGCAGGGCGGAAAGACGGACTTCTTCCGTGCTCATGCTGCCCTGGAGATGTTCGGGATGCTGCCAGTCGAAGGCGAGTTTGGTGCGGCCATCGCCGATATAGTCGCTGAATATCTGCTGCACATCGCTGAGCTGCATGCTGCTGCCCGCGCGGGGGCTGCCGTAGCATATACGGTAGAACTTGACGCGTGAAACGGCGTCTTTCGCGCTGCTCTCAATCAGCATGGTGGCGTCGGCAATGCCGTCCGGGTCGCTGTCGGCCAGCAGTTCCACGCCGTTATTGATGGCGCCGATGGGGCCGGTGATATCGTGGCACAGACGGGTGGCGATCAGCTCCGCCAGCCGGGTGGTGGTGGTGGTTTCGGGAGGGGCGTAGCTCATGGTTGCGGCCAGCATGGTTGGGTCCTGAGAGGGTTTGCGAGATTTCCGTTTTCAGAAAACCTCTGTTGCGACACTAGAGGGGCAAGATTAATAAAATCTTGCTCCCCACCCGTTTCATCCACAACCGCGTGGTGATTTTTCGGTCACGCGCGCACGGCCTCAACCCCGAGGTTCAAGCGGCGATACATGGTCGAGCGTCCCACGCCCAGTATGCGCGCGGCATCGCTGATGCAGCCCTTGCAGAGGTCCAGCGCGCGCTGCATGATGGCTTCTTCCAGTTCGTCCAGGGTTTTGAAATGGCCGTGCTGGTCCAGCATCGGCAGCCATTCCTGTTGCGTACCGCGGTAGCTCGAGGGCTTTCGGATGCGTGAGGCATCGTTGGCAACCGTGGGGGGCGCGGCGTTGATGTTGAGGAGATCGGGGCCGCTGATCTGGTCGGTCCGGCACAGGATGGCCGCGCGCAGCAAGGTGTGCTCCAGTTCACGGATGTTGCCCGGCCAGCCGTAGCTTTTCAGCACCGCCTTGGCGGATTCATCCATACCGCGCAGGGGTTTCTGCTCGGTGGCGGAATAAAGGCGCAGCATGCGCTCGGCCAGGTGGATCACGTCGTCTTCCCGCTCACGCAGGGCGGGAATGCGAATGCAATTGGCCTCCAGCAGGTGACGCAGATCGCTGCGCAGCAGGCCGTTTTCCTCAAGGTCGCCCAGGCTGTGTTCGGTGCCGGCGATCAGGCGTACGCCGGGCATTCCCTTGTTTTCCTGCAGGAGCTTGATGAGCCTTGCCTGGGCCGGGTGTGGCAGCAGTTCGATATGGCCGATGTAAAGGGTGCCGTTTTCCGCATGTTGCCATTTGCCCATGTAGGGCAGGGCGCCCTGGGTGAAATTGCCTGCCTCCAGCCCGAACAGACGGTTTTCCAGCAAAACCGTGTGGGTTGCCTTGGCGTTGATGGCGATAAAGGGCTTGCCCTGGCGCGCGGAGCTGCCGTGAATGGCGCGGGCGAACCATTCCTTGCCGACACCGTTTTCACCCTGCAGCAACACGGGTGCATCGTGCTTGCTGGCGGCTTCACCGGCCCTGACGGCGCGCGCATAGGCAAGCGAGTGCCCGGTGAGGTCGTTGAAGGTCACGGCGCTGTCCTGCAGGCGGGTGTAACGCAGGGCATCCTCTCCCAGGCTGCGCAGTTTCAGCATGTTGAGCAGGGTGACGCGCAGACGTTCGCGTGAGAAGGGCTTGAGCATGTAATCGCTCGCGCCGACGCGCATGCAATTGACGACGGTTTCCACCTTTTCGTTGCTGGTCAGCATGATGATGGGCAGTTCCGGCAGACGGGGGCGGACGGTTTCCAGCACATCGAGCCCGGAAAGGCCGGGCATGTGGTAGTCAAGAATCACGGCATCCGGCCGGGTTATATTTTGAGAGAGCAGCAGCTCAGCCGCTTCGCTGCCGCTGGAGGCCTCCAGTACCTCCATATTCAAATCCTGACGGATGAAATGCGCCAATGTGGCGCGCTGGCTGGCTTCGTCTTCCACAATCAAAATGGTTTCCGGCACAAGATACCTCCATGGGTTGAAATGCTACCCAAGGGTGTATCTTATTCCGATTTGGCACGCAATAGTAGAATGTGTAGCGATTATACACGCAGACGTTGTATGTTGTCCTTGTAGGTTTTCGGCCCGCCCTTAAAGACGGCCGTTCCGGCAACAAGCACATCGGCACCGGCATCGACGGCCTGTTTAGCCGTGGCTTCCTGTATGCCGCCATCCACTTCCAGATCAATGCGCCGTCCGCTTTTCTCAATCATGCCGCGCAGGATGCGGATCTTGTGCAGCTGGGACGAAATGAAGGACTGGCCACCGAAGCCGGGGTTGACGCTCATGACCAGCACGAGGTCAAGCATGTCCATGAGGTAGGCGATAGTTTCCGGCGGGGTGGAAGGTACCAGCGAGATGCCCGCCTTTTTGCCGAGCGATTTGATGAGCGAAAGCGAGCGGTGCAGGTGCACGCCGTTGGCGTGGCGGTTTTCGGCATGGATGGTGATGATGTCCGCCCCGGCATCGGCGAAAAGGGGGATGAAATGATCGACCGGTTCGATCATCAGGTGCACGTCGAAGGTTTGTTTGCTGTGCGGGCGGAGGGCCTTGACCACGTCCGGCCCAATGGTGAGGTTGGGGACGAAATGGCCGTCCATCACGTCCACGTGGATGTAATCCGCACCGGCTTCGGTAATGGCGGCAACTTCCTCGCCGAGTTTCGCGAAATCGGCGGAGAGGATGGAGGGGGCGATTTTTACGGGCATACGCTACCTATGAATCAGGCTGTTTTTACCAGACGGCCGACAAAAAATCCATCCATGCCGCCATGTTCCTGCCAGAATTCCGGCGTCAGACGCAGGTCGCCCTCCTTGGTGACGGCCTGTTCCAGCCCGGCAGGCAGGTCAGAGGGCAAAAAGGGTTTGCGGGTCATGTCCGCATGGCGTTGCAGAAATGCGTCAATCTGCTGTTCGCCTTCTTCCGGCAGGAGGGAGCAGGTGATGTACCAGAGTTCGCCGCCTTTTTTCAGCCAGCCTGGGGTCTTGTCCAGCAGCTCGGCCTGCAGTGCGGTAAGTTCGGCGATGTCCTGCGCGGTCTTCACATGGGGCAGATCGGGGTGGCGGCGGATGGTGCCGGTGGCGCTGCAGGGAGCATCCATCAGCACGGCGTCGAAGCTGAGGCGTGCCTTATATTCACGCGCATCGGCGATGACGCATTCGGCTTCCATCTTCAGGCGCTTGAGGTTGGTTTTCAGGCGTTTCATGCGCTGGGATGAGCGATCGAGCGCGACCACATAGCCGCCCGCGGCGGCGAGCTGGGCGGTTTTTCCGCCGGGGGCCGCGCCGATTTCCAGAATCTTTTTGCCTTTGAGGTTGCCCATCAGCATCACAGGGAGGCTGGCGGCGGCGTCCTGCACCCACCAGTTGCCGTCTTCGTAACCGGGCCAGGCGGTCATGTCCGCAGGCAGGTTGTCAGGGGCCCGCAGGGTGCCGGAAGGCAGCATGGTGCCGCCATGTTCCTGTGCCCAGGCTTCGGCATTTTCCTTAAATGTCAGGTAAAGGGGCGGTTCACTTTGCCAGCAGGCGGCCCAGAGGTTCAGGCGTTCCGCCGGGTAGGATGCTTCCAGCCGTGCGCGCAGCCAATCGGGCAGGCCGTCCAGCGGGGAGGCTGGCTTGGGCCAGGGGCGCGTCTGTTTGCTGTCGGTGATGCGGCGAAGCACGGCATTGGCCAGCTTGGCGAAGCCGCGCGTGGCGGGTTGCTTTTTGGCAACTTCCACCGCCGTATCCACCACCGCATGCGGCGGCATGCCAAGCCAGGCCAGCTGATAGCCGCCCATCCAGATGAGGATGCTGACCAGGCGTTGCTCATCGCTGAGCGGGCGGTCGATGAAATGACGCTCCATGGATTTGAGCTCGGGCAGGTGGCGCAGTACGCCGAAAACCAGTTGCTGGATCAAGGCGCGATCCGGCGGGATGAGCGGCAGACGAAGGCGGAGCTCACGGCAGGCAAGGCTCAAGGCTTCGTCGAAGCTTTTGTAGCGGTAGAGGATGGCCTCCAGCGTCAGCGCGGCGGCCTGGCGGGCGGCAACGCCGGGGGAGGGGCCCTCGGTTTTGGCGCGCTGATGATGCTGACGGGCGCTGCGGCGGAGCGTCATGCTTTCACGTTCCTGCGTGCGGCTTGGCGAAGATTTAGGATTATGGTAACTTGTCATCCCCTGCACATACGGTGTTTTTGCCATGACGTCATCTTCCAAAACAGGCGAAAAGCCACAAGTTACGCCCGATAAACCTGTCAATCAGGCGGAAAAACCCCAGAAATCCAAGGAATATGGCGGGCCCAAAGGGCCGGAGCCAACCCGTTACGGAACCTGGGAAAAGAACGGCATTGAGGTGGATTTTTAAGGGCCGTCACGCCATTTTCACATAGATTTGCAACCCTATGCACCGGTAACGCCGCTTTACGGAGATTGATATGGCAGACATTCAAACACTGAGCCGCGATGAGGTGAACGACCTGGTGGCCGATGAACACCGGTTCGAGCAGTTCGGGATTTCCGCCTTCAAACGCGATATGGGAGCCAGTATTCTGGAGGGGGCGGCGCGTTCATTCGCCAATTTTGCGGTTTTCTGGGGTGTGCCGGTTCTCGGGCCTTATGCCAGTGTTACCGCCAGCGCGGCAACGGCCTATGCCGATGATGTGCTCCGCACCGATGCGCGCGCCGAGCTGGTGAAACTGACGGTCGATAAGCTCAATGCCAAAAACGGCCTTGCCGTCAGCTTCAGCGAAGACGAGGCCAGAGGGATTGCCGAGCAATATCGCCGCAGCCCGACCAATGCCGTGGTGATCGGCGGGGCCAAAGCGTTTGCCGATGCTACGTTCATTCTTGGCGCGTTCAATGCCGTGGGCCAGGAAGCCTACAATGCCAATGAGGTGAGCAAGGAACGCCAGACAATCCACACCACCGAGCGTCTTTATATGGACAAGGTAGCGCAGGAAGAAGCCGTGGCCAACATGAAACCGGCAGTAGCCCTCTAGTATTTTAAGGGGCGAACTGCTCTTTGAGCATCCGTTCTTCCAGTTTATGTTCGGGGTCGAACAGCAGGGTAAGGCTGTGGCCGCGATATTCGCTCACTTCCACTTCGGTGACGTTGCGCACTTCGGTAAAATCCGCCACGGCGCTGACGGGACGCTTCTGCGCCTCGATCACATCGAAATGCAGCGTGACGTTGCTCGGCAGCAGCGCGCCGCGCCAGCGGCGCGGGCGGAACACCGAAATGGGCGTGAGCGCCACGATGTTTGACACCAGCGGCAGGATGGGGCCGTTGGCGGAAAGGTTATAGGCCGAGCTACCGGCTGGCGTGGCGACCAGGATACCGTCGCAGATCATCTCCTCCATGCGCACCACATGGTCCACAATGATGCGAAGCTTGGCGGCCTGGCGCGTCTGGCGGTGGAGTGAGACCTCGTTGATGGCCAGCGCTTCGTGATGGCTGCCATCCAGCGTGCGCACGAACATGCGCAGCGGATAGAGCGTGGTGGCTTCGGCAGTCGCCAGGCGCTCCTCCAGCCCGCCGACGCGGAAACGGTTCATGAGAAAACCCACCGTGCCCCGGTTCATGCCATAGACGGGAATGTTCTTGCCCATGAAGCGGTGCAGTGTGTGGAGCATGAAGCCATCGCCACCCAGCGCGATAATACCGCTGAGGTGCCGCTTGTCCTTGCGCAGATCAAGGAACTGATATTGCTCCTCCAGCGCCACGCGCGCGCTTGCGGCCTTTTCCGTATCATCGGAAACGAGCGCGAACGGTATTTTCTTTTTGAGCTGGATGACCATAGAAACTCCGCCTGTCAGGCCATCTTAACAGATTGAACTGAAAAAGGGTTAACTTGGTTAAGATTGCATGCCGATGCGGATATTGTGGCCAAGCAGGGCGACGATGTAGGCCATATTATCCACTTTTCCCTGATAGCCTCCGCGCATGATGCCTTCCAGCAATGCCTCGGGGAAGCGGGCGTTCTCCTCGTGGTTCTTGATGGCATCCAGTGCCATGTGAAAGAGCACTTTCATGGCCTCGCCCATGCCGGCGGGCATGTTGGCGGCCTTGTAAATGGCCTTGAAGCCGAGAGGGCCCTGATCGTGCAGTAACTGGCGCGCATTGTTCAGCGGCACGTTGGCGCGGCTGGCGATGGCGGCTTCGAAGAAATTCACATAGCCCCAGCAAAGCGCGCGGAGCATCAGTGAAGGGGTGAGCTTCTGCGTGCGGTTGAGCTCGTCCACATAGCTTTCCATTTCTTTCTGGCTTGCCTTGGCGACGAGCGTCAGACGCGCCCATTCCTCGGTGGCCATGATGGCGTCGTCCACGCGTGACGGGGCTGCCGAGCCACCGCTGGTTTCCATCAATGCGCCGCGCAGTTTCAGGGAGACCTTGCTCACAAGGCGGTCCATTACCTCACGCGGGAGGGCGTGGCGCTCCACCATGCGGATGAGTGAGGACTCGGCCTCGGGGAAGCGTTCGAATGCCTTGAGCACGCTCTGGTCGTTCAGCTTGGCGCCCTGGTTTTCGATGACGCGGGCCAGCACGTCCTGCGGGCCGTTTTCCACCAGCGCCATGACGACCGGCTCGTTCACCACGGGGCGGGTGGCGATGGCCAGTTGCTTAGCCACAGGCGGGTTATCCTTCAGGATTTCCAGCAGGTCCTTGTCTTCCAGCACCGGGCTGAACTGCAGCAGAGGGGAGGAGACATCAATCACATCCTTAGCCATGACCAGGGCGATATCGCGCGGGAGCATGGGGTCGGATTTCAGGCTTTCGGCGAGCACCTGGCGTATTTCCACTTCCACGTCGCGGCACATGATGCGAAACATCGACAGCGCCACGTCCATATCGTCCTGGCTGAGTTTGCGGCCGCTGAAATTCTGCGCGGCGCGTTTGGTGACGCTCAGACGGATCTCGCTGGGTATCTTGTCGGAATAATTCTCAAGCCGGGAAAGGACATCCTTCAGCCCGCCGTTCAAGCCGCCATTGATACCATTCTCGTCATCCATGAATGAAATCGCACTCCGTCTTGGCCTTGATTTCCTCAAGCGTTACGCCGGGGGCAATTTCCACCAGGCGCACACCCTTGCCTTTTTGGATGCGAAATTCTCCCAGCTCGGTGATGACGGTGTTCACCACGCCCATGCCCGTCAGCGGCAGGCTGCATGCCTTGCGCAGCTTGGGTGATCCGTCCTTGGCGGCGTGGCCCATCAACACCACAATGTTTTTTACACCGGCCACCAGATCCATGGCGCCGCCCATGCCTTTAACCATTTTGCCCGGAACCATCCAGTTGGCCAGGTCGCCATTCTCGGCAACTTCCAGCGCGCCTAAAATGGTGAGGTCGATATGGCCGCCGCGCACCATGGCGAATGACGTGGCGGAATCGAAATAGCTGCTCTCGGCGAGCTCGGTGATGGTTTCCTTGCCGGCGTTGATAAGGTCGGGGTCGGCCTGGCCTTCAAAGGGGTAGGGGCCCATGCCTAGCATGCCGTTTTCGCTGTGCAGCGTCACTTCCATGCCTTCGGGGATGTAATTGGCCACCTGGGTGGGCATGCCGATGCCGAGGTTGGCGTAGCAGCCTGGGAAGAAGTTCTTCGCGGCGCGCTGGCACATTTCTTCGTTGGTCCAAGGCATGTCATTTGCTCCGCGTGGTGAGGCGCTCAATGCGTTTTTCGCACAGGCTTGCCTTAATGAGTTTCTGCACAAAGATGCTCGGAGTATGGATATTATCCGCCCCAATGCTGCCAATGGGAACGATTTCCTCCACTTCCGCGATGGTCACCTTTCCCGCCATGCACATCATGGGGTTAAAATTGCGGGCTGTCTTGCGATAAATCAAATTGCCTTTTTCATCGCCTTTCCAGGCTTTGACGATGGCCAGGTCGGCCGTCAGGCCGGTTTCCATTACGTAATGGCGGCCGTTAAACTCGCGTGTTTCCTTGCCTTCAGCCACGATGGTGCCATAGCCGGTGGCGGTGTAGAAGGCCGGAATGCCCGCACCACCGGCGCGGATGCGCTCGGCCAGGGTGCCCTGGGGGTTGAATTCCAGTTCCAGTTCGCCGCTCAGGTATTGCTGCTCAAAGGTTTTGTTCTCACCTACATAGGAAGAGACCATTTTTTTGATCTGGCGGGTTTTCAGCAAAATCCCCAGGCCGAAATCATCCACCCCGCAATTGTTGCTGATGACGGTGATGTTTTGGACGCCCGAATCACGGATGGCGGAGATCAATGTTTCCGGGATGCCGCACAGGCCAAAGCCGCCGGACATGATGGTCATGCCGTCAAATAACAGGCCTTTCAAGGCTTCCTGCGCGGTTGGGACGAGTTTACTCATGGTGAAGCCTGTAACCTAATATTATTCTATTGGAAGCTAGCCATAGCGTAAGATTGGTCAACAGAGGATTAATAGCAGCTAAAATTAGCTGCTATTAACTTGGCGTTTGCTCACTGCGTTCGCGGTACGAGCCAATTATGGCGCGGGGCCTCAATAGCCCAACTCGCTTTGCTCGTATCTATGTCGTTAATGTTATTATTGGCGGATATTTATAGGGAAAGGTGAAAAAATCACTAGCCAAGGGGAATCTTTTGGGCTATGGACACCATCCCTTATTAAACTGACCATTAACCAAAGAACAGAATCATGGCTGTAAAACTTCGTCTGGCCCGTGCCGGTGCTAAAAAACGCCCCTTCTACCGTGTGGTAGCCGCCGATGCGCGTGCGCCGCGCGATGGTGAGTTCATCGAGCGTCTGGGCACCTACAACCCTTTGCTGCCGAAAGATGGCGGCCAGCGCCTGAAGCTGAATGCCGACCGTATCCAATACTGGCTCTCCACCGGCGCCCAGCCGACGGACCGCGTGGCCCGCTTCCTGTTTGAAGCCGGCATGCTGAAGAACAAGCCGAAATTCCTGGATTACAAGCGTGAGAAAAAGGCTGTAATCGAAGCCCGCGCCGCTGCTGAAACGGCTGCCAAAGAAGCCGCTGAAGCCGCTGCCGCTGAGAAAGAGGCCGCTGCTGCCAAGGCCGCCGAGGCTGCTGCCGCACCGGCTGAAGCCGCTCCCGCTGAGGAAGCCGCTGCTCCTGCTGCTGAAGGTGAAGCTGCCGCATAGTTTAGCGGTTCTGCTTTCGATAAGCCCCTGTGTGTGATAAACGCGCAGGGGTTTTTTGTTGGGTAAAACATGAAAAACGATGACCGGATATTGCTGGCTGAGGTTGGCGCCCCCCAAGGGGTGCGCGGGCAGGTGCGTTTGAAGGCGCACACGGCCGACCCGGAAGCGATTCTGGATTACCCATTGACCGATGAAAAGGGGCGCCCGCAGGAGCTTGAGATCGTAGGCATGACGGGGCAGGGCATGCTGGTGGTGCAGTTTCCCGGAGTAAGGGACCGGAATGCGGCTGAGGCGTTGAAGGGCATGAAGCTCTACACGCTGGCAGAGCATCTACCTGAGACGGAAGAAGATGAGTTTTACATTGAGGAGCTGCGCGGCATGCGCGTGGTGGATGCGGCGGGCAAGCCGCTCGGCGTGGTGCAGGCGGTGCTGCAATATGGCGCGGGGGATATACTCGATATCGCCTTTGACGATCCGTTGCGTAAGGGCGAGATGGTGAGTTTCACCAAGGCGAATTTCCCGCATATCGACGTGAGTGCACGGCAGATCACCTTCACGCCGCCGGATGAGGTGGAGGTAAAGGACGAATGAGCCTCCAGTTCCACAGCACCTTTATCACGCTGTTTCCGGAGATGTTTCCCGGGCACCTGGCCTATTCGCTGGCCGGGCGGGCAATGGAGCAGGGCATCTGGGGCTATAAGGCCGTGCAGCTGCGTGATTTTGCCAAAGACAAGCATGGCACGGTGGACGACACGCCCTATGGCGGCGGCGCGGGCATGGTGCTGAAATGCGATGTGATGCATGATGCGATTGAAAAGGCTAAAGAAATTGCGCTTGCGGCGCTGCCGGAGGCCCCCCGTTTGGTGGCCATGTGCGCGCGGGGGCGCAAACTTGGCCAAGCGGATGTAAAATCACTGGTAAATTCCAAAAATATCGTTATTATCTCTGGCCGGTTCGAAGGCATTGACCAACGGGTGCTGGACCATCACGGAGTGGAAGAATTCGCCATCGGCGATTACGTCCTTTCCGGCGGTGAGCCCGCGGCGTTGACGCTGGTTGATGCTTGTGTTCGCCTGATACCCGGTGTAATGGGTGAGCCGCTTTCCGCCGATGAGGAAAGTTTTTCGGCAGGGTTGCTGGAATATCCGCAATATACCCGTCCGCCCGTGTGGGAGGGGAGGGAGATTCCGGAGATTCTGACATCCGGCCATCATGCGAAAGTGAAAGCATGGCGGCAGGAGGAAGCGGAAAAGACCACGCGTGAGCGACGCCCGGATCTCTGGCAGGCTTATCGCAAGTGAGGATATCGCAAAGCCTTGAATGGCAAGGTTTTGCGATGATCTCATCCCGAGTTCATCAACCCTAGTTAAGGAGCGAAATCATGAACCTGCTTCAGCAGTTCGAGCAAGAGCAAATCGCCAAACTAGACCGCAAAGTTCCTGATTTTGCGCCTGGTGATACGCTTAAAGTGAATGTACGCATCATTGAAGGTAACAACGAGCGCGTTCAGGCTTTCGAAGGCCTGTGCATCGCCCGCCACAATGACGGCATCAATTCCTCTTTCACCGTCCGTAAGATCAGCCATGGCGAAGGCGTGGAACGCGTGTTCCCGCTGTACAGCCCGCGTCTGGAATCCATCGAGCTGGTGCGCCGTGGTGAAGTTCGCCGCGCCAAGCTTTACTACCTGCGCGATCGTCGCGGTAAGTCGGCCCGTATCCGTGAGAAGCTGGACCTGACCCGTGGTCAGGAAAAATCCGGCGAGACGGATGCGGCTTAATCGCTAAGTTTTAGCGATTGCATTGTAAAGGGCGTGGGAGTCATCCCACGCCCTTTCTTTTCATCAAAAATTCATGCAGAAGCCTTGCGCGGCTTGAACCTGTGTATTAACGTGCCTTTCTTCGGAAAAGGCTGGGATTTATGACAAGCAAACGTACCCTATTCGACAAAATCTGGCAGGATCATCTTGTGCGTGTGCAGGAAGACGGCACCGCGCTGATTTATATCGACCGCCATCTGGTGCATGAGGTCACCAGCCCGCAGGCTTTTGAGGGGCTCCGTCTGGCGGGCCGCAACGTGCGCCGCCCGGGCGCCACGCAGGCCGTGGCCGACCATAATATCCCGACCGAAAACCGCGCCAAGGGCATTCGCGTGGAAGATTCACGCATTCAGGTGGAAACGCTGGAGCGCAACTGCAGCAGTTTCGGCGTGCCTTATTTCGCGCTGACGGATAAGCGCCAGGGCATTGTGCACATCATCGGGCCGGAGCAGGGCTTGACGCTGCCTGGCATGACGATCGTGTGCGGGGATTCGCATACTTCCACACATGGTGCATTCGGTGCGCTGGCCTTCGGCATCGGCACCAGCGAGGTGGAGCATGTGCTGGCCACGCAAACGCTGCTGCAAAAACCCGCCAAGAACATGCGCGTGACGGTGAACGGCAAACTGCCGCTCGGCGTAACGGCCAAGGATATCGCGCTGGCCATTATCGGCAAGCTCGGCACTGCGGGCGGCACGGGCTATGTGATCGAATATGCCGGTGAGGCGATCCAGAGCCTTTCCATGGAAGGGCGCATGACGGTGTGCAACATGTCCATCGAAGCCGGTGCACGCGCCGGGTTGATCGCGCCGGATGAGACGACCTTCACCTATCTTAAGGGCCGCCCCAAAGCGCCGAAGGGCGACCATTGGGAGCAGGCGGTTGCTTACTGGAAAACCCTGCCGTCGGATGCCGGTGCCAAGTATGACCATGAGCTGACGCTGAATGCGGCGGATATCGCCCCCATCGTCACCTGGGGCACCAGCCCGCAGGATGTGGCGGCCATTACCGACAAGGTGCCCGCGCCGGAGCAGTTTGACGATTCCAGCCGCCGCGACGCGGTGGCGCGCTCGCTGGATTATATGGGGCTGAAGCCGGGGACGAAGCTGACAGAGGTCGGCATCGACAAGGTGTTCATCGGCTCCTGCACCAACGGGCGGATTGAAGATTTGCGCGAAGTCGCCGTGATTGCGCGTGGTCGCCATGTGGCGCCGAATGTGCATGCGATGATCGTGCCCGGTTCCGGCCTTGTGAAAGAACAGGCAGAGGCCGAAGGGCTGGACAAGGTCTTCACCGAGGCGGGGTTCGACTGGCGCGAGCCAGGCTGCTCCATGTGCCTGGCGATGAATGAGGACAAGCTGAAGCCGGGTGAGCGTTGCGCGTCCACCTCCAACCGCAATTTCGAGGGCCGTCAGGGCCGCGGCGGGCGCACGCACCTTGTGAGCCCGGCGATGGCTGCGGCAGCCGCCATTGCGGGCCATTTTGTCGATGTACGCGATTTGTTGAGGAAATAACCCATGAAAGCCTTCACCACCCTGACGGCGATTGCCGCACCGCTGCCCTTGATGAATGTCGATACCGACATGATCAT
Organism: bacterium; assembly: GCA_016124905.1. NCBI lineage: Bacteria > bacterium. The sequence continues at coordinate 26,011 of WGMV01000020.1, read as the reverse complement.
CCCCAAGCAGTTCCTTACCACCATTGAGCGCACAGGCCTTGGCAAGGGGCTGTTCTATGAAATGCGCTATGCGGTGGATGGCACGCGCATTGATGATTTTGTGCTGCACCAAAAGCCTTACGACAAGGCGCAGATTCTGGTGGCGGGTGCGAATTTCGGCTGCGGTTCCAGCCGCGAGCATGCGCCCTGGGCGTTGAATGATTTCGGCATTCGCAGCGTGATTGCGCCGAGCTTTGCCGATATCTTTTTCAATAATTGCTTCAAGAACGGCATGCTGCCGATCGTGCTGCCGGAGGGCCAGGTGAACCAGCTGATGAGCGCCGCCAAAGCGGGCAAGCAGGTCACGGTGGATCTGCCCTCGCAGACGGTCAGCGCCGAAGGTGTCGGCCCCTTCGGGTTCGAGGTGGATGCGTTCCGCAAACATTGCCTGCTGAACGGGCTGGATGATATCGGCCTGACGCTGGAACATGCGGGCGATATCGATGCGTTCGAAGCGAAGCAAAAAACATCGCAGCCCTGGCTGTATAACGAATCCACGACTTTAGGAGCGGCCTGATGGCTTTCAAACTGCTTTATCTCCCGGGTGACGGCATCGGCCCTGAAGTGGCCGCGCAGGTGGAGCTGATTGTGCGTTACCTGACGGACAAGGGCATCATGGCGTTTGAGACGGATTCCGCCCTGATCGGCGGTGCCGCCTATGATGCGACCGGCAACCCGCTGCCGCCGGAAACGCTGACCAAGGCCAAAGCGGCGGATGCGATTTTGCTCGGCGCTGTGGGTGGTCCGAAGTGGGAGCCGCTGGCCTATGCGGTGCGCCCTGAGCGTGGGTTGCTTGGTATTCGTAAGGAGCTCGGGTTGTTCGCCAACCTGCGTCCCGCCATCTGCTTCGCGCCGCTGGTGGATGCATCCAGCCTCAAGCCGGAACTGGTGGCCGGGCTCGACATCATGATCGTGCGTGAGCTGACGGGCGATATTTATTTCGGCGAGCCGCGTGGGGTGGAAGCGCTGGCCGATGGCAGCCGCCGTGGCGTGAACACGATGGTGTATACGACCGAAGAGATTCGCCGTATCGGTCGTGTGGCGTTCGACCTGGCAGCCAAGCGCAATGGGCGTGTGTGCTCGGTGGATAAGGCCAACGTGCTGGAGACGACCGAGCTGTGGCGCGAGGAGATGGAATGGGTGAAGGCGAAAGAATATGCCAGCATCCAGCTTAGCCATATGTATGTGGACAATGCGGCGATGCAGCTGGTGCGCAACCCCAAGCAGTTCGACGTGATGGTGACGGGCAATATCTTCGGCGACATCCTTTCGGATGCGGCGGCGATGCTGACCGGCTCGCTCGGCATGTTGCCGTCGGCCTCACTCGGCGCGGCAGACAGCAAAGGCAAGCGCCCGGCGCTGTATGAGCCGGTGCATGGCAGCGCGCCGGATATCGCGGGTCAGGGCAAGGCCAACCCGCTGGCAACCATCCTGAGTTTCGCCATGCTGCTGCGCTATTCAGCCGACCGGGGCGAACTGGCCGATGCGCTGGAGCTTGCCGTGAATCAAACCCTCGAAGCGGGCATCCGCACCGGAGACATCGCCAAGCCCAATGAAAAAGTGGGGGGCGAGAAGGTTGTCGGAACCGCCGAGATGGGCAAAGCCGTGCTGGAACGTTTCGCCGCGCTGGTTGAAAAAGCGCAGGGCAAGCGGGGTGCGGCTTAACCAAGTGCGGGGAGGCATATGGGAAAGCTGGTAACGGACGATTACATCAACCAACTGGTGTTTGGGACCCTGGCGCATGGGAGGCTCTATCCCTGCGCGGAAGATGCCGACCTGACCATGGCCATCGCCCTGGGAAAAGCCGTGACGGAGGCGGTTAGAACCAAACCGCATCATGGACGTCATTTGGGGCGGCTCTTTAAAAATACCGTCTATGACGAATATTTCTGGATGGAAGCCATTGAGCAGGCCAAACCCAATCTCTATTTTTTGCCGCATAAGGATGATGAGCCTGATTTCATGCTGAAGGTGCTGGGCGAAAAAGACGTTCTGATTGAAGATGGCATTGTGGTTGAAGATGAAGAGACCCATGCATTGGCACTTGCGCCTGCCGTGCTTGAGATTGTGCAGCGGAATATGAAATACATGGGCTTTTCAGAAGCATCTTATGACCTTGATGTGCGTACCACGACCTATGACGGCTCTACCTGTGAGCCTGATTTCGGTGTGTATCTTCTGGTTGCCGGGGAAGGGCTTCGCAAGACGTTTTTAGGTGAGAGCCATGGTAAATAGGGTGCGTTTCACCCAACAGCAGCTGGCCGACGTGCTTCAGGGAAACACTCCCTTCGGCGTGCTTTACCAAACCCCGATAATGGGACGGCATTATTACAGAAACGGCAGGGAATCCGCCGATGTGATAACGCTCCGTCCGCTGGATAACGGCCCGGTGGCCTATGAAGGGCTGCTGGACGGCGCCGACGAGGTGCTGGTGTTCCTTGGCGCCTACGAGCAGCTCCAGGCATACGGGCTGCTGATCGCCGAGCCTTACAGGCAGCCGAGACTGGAAACGGACTGCCAGGACGCCATTTTATCCATGATTGCGAAAAACGATGATTTTTCCTGCTATTGCGGTATAGAGGCCTTTGACGTGGATGTCGGCACTTCCGAAAAGATGAGTTGCTATACCCTGGCGTTGCGTGGCAACGGCCTGATTGAGCAACTCGCCAAATATAACGAAGTACCGGTTCGGGTTTTATAATGAAATGAACGAGAGTGTTATGGGTTACAAAGTAGCGGTAGTCGGGGCGACGGGCAATGTGGGCCGTGCCATGCTGGATGTGTTGCATGAGCGGGATTTCCCTGTGTCGGAGGTGGTGGCGCTGGCCTCCGCCAAGTCCGAAGGCAAGGAAGTGAGCTTCGGCGACCATCAGCGGCTGAAGGTGAAGGACCTCGCCAAGTATGATTTCCGCGGAACCGATATCGCGCTGTTTTCTCCGGGGTCCAGCGTCTCCAAGGAATTTGCGCCGAAGGCGGCGGAGGCCGGTTGCGTGGTGATCGACAACACTTCTTATTTCCGCATGGAAAAAGATATTCCGCTGGTGGTGCCGGAAGTGAATGCCGATGCGTTGAAGGATTTCCGCAAGCGCAATATCATCGCCAACCCGAATTGCTCGACCATCCAGATGGTGGTGGCGCTGGCGCCGCTGCACAAGGCGGCGACCATTAAGCGCGTGGTGGTGGCAACCTACCAGTCCGTTTCCGGTGCGGGCAAGGAAGGGCTGGACGAGCTGTATGACCAGACCAAGGCGATTTACATGAACGAGCGCAAACCGCCGAAGAAATTCGCCAAGGCGATCGCCTTCAACGTGATTCCGCAGATCGATGCTTTCATGGATGATGGCAGCACCAAGGAAGAATGGAAGATGGTGGTGGAGACGAAAAAGATCCTTGATCCCAAAATCGAAGTGGCGGCCACCTGCGTGCGCGTACCGGTGTTTGTGGGCCATAGCGAGGCGGTGAATGTGGAGTTCGAATACCCGCTTTCCGCCGAGGATGCGCGCGACCTGCTGATGGATGCCGATGGTGTGACGGTGACGAATTTCGACGAGCGCGAGATGTTCGTTACTCCCGCCGAGATCTCCGGCGAGGACGGGGTGTTCGTCTCCCGCCTGCGGGAGGACCCAAGCGTGAAGCACGGGCTTTCCATGTGGGTGGTGGCAGATAACGTGCGCAAGGGCGCGGCGACCAACGCGGTGCAGATCGCCGAGACGCTGATTGAGCAATACGGTTTGAAACCGCAGGCGAAACAGGCGGCATAAACGCTTGATATGGCTGATCTATAGGGGTATCTTCCTGTAAAACAGGGAGATGGATATGGATTATACCGACAAGACGTTTGACGAGTTGCAGGCTTATTTTGAAGGCATCTGGCGGCGGCATTACCTGCTGCTGGACGATGTGGACCGCGAGCGGTTCAAAAAACCTGCAGAGCAAGCATTCCTAAGAGCATGTGCGCATGTGGAGGAGCGGTCTTCGCTTGTTGACGATGTGATTTACACTTCGCAGCTGGAAACATTGCGGTTGTTGCGCGAGGAGTTGCATACACGGTTTCAGGATGAGGATAACGCGGAGGTCGCCGAAGAGCTGCTGCACCAGCTGATCTGGTCCAGTTTACGGCCGAGCATTGTTCTAGCGGGTTCTGCGCTCGGGGCGTTTATGGCCGAGCAACGCGGCGGCAGCATTCCCGAAGATACGCAAAACATTATGATTCAGGCCTGCATTCAGGTGCTGAATGATACCAGGGCGAACCAGGTCGCCTAGGCTTTTACGGCAAACAGGCCTTCCACCTCAACCAGGGCGCCGAGCGGCAGTTCGGTGACGCAGATGGTGGAGCGGGCGTGTTTGCCGATGTCGCCAAGTACTTCGGCAATGAGGTTGGAGGCGCCGTTGGCCACCAGGTGGGCTTTCTCGAAACCGGCGGGGGCGCTGACGAAGATGCCGAGGCGCAGGCAGCGGTCGAGTTTGGCCCATTCGCCGCCGAGGGCGGCTTTCAACTGTGCCAGCACGCCGATGGCGCAGTAGCGGGCGGCTTGTTGCGCCTGTTCGATATCCTCATCGCCTTTCACCTTGCCGGTGAAAGCCAGCTGGCCGTCTTTCATAGGCAATTGGCCGGAGATGATGACCTGCCCGCCATGCACCACATAAGGCACATAATTGGCCGCAGGCGGGGTGGGGATGGGGAGCGTGATGCCCATTTTGGCAAGGGTGCTATCGATGGCGTGCATGGCAATGGACCTTCATTTCATATTTCCGTAAGCTTGCTGTGCTATATTTGCATGAAATAAGCAAGGTGTGAACCATGGATGCAGCGCTTCAAGCCATGTTAGCCGGTCAAGGCGCCGGGGGTGGCAATCACCGGATGTTCGGCATGTTCCCCGATATCGAATCCACCGGGCTGGAATCGGTCTTCAATCTCGGCCAGCTCAGTTTTGAGGAATTTCTCAAGAAACTCATGCCCATGCTGCAGCAGGCGCTGGTGTTTAACTTTCCCGGCGGCATGCTCTGGCAAAAAATCTTTCAGGAAATTGTCAAAATGTTGTCACAGCAGGTTGATACGACGGCCTACGGCATCAGCGTGGGCGAGGTGGGCAATAAGGTTGTCGCTTCCGCCGCGCGGGCAGCCGGCGCCGGTGGCAGTGGCCACGAACTATAAAAAATCGGACTACAAGAGATGATCGATACCCATTTGTTGAAAGGTTCGCTTGTACATGAGCGAAACCAGGCCGCGTTGGAAGCGTTGGGGGCGGCAAACCCAAAACGTATAGCCCTGATGGACATGGACCTGACGGTGACCACCGAGGCCGTGATCGATAAATCCTACGTAGCGCTTGGACTGGTTGCCGGTGGCGAGAATTATTACGACCTGGATGCCCGAAAAGAAAAAACACTTAATGCCGCCGAGCATACCAGACTGAATGAACTGGTAGATCACCTCAGGCAGCTGGCAGACAAAGTGGACGAATCCACCGAAACACCGCAGAGCAAAAAGGACCTTTTTGCCGAAATGGTGAATGAGCGTGGCACCCATGCTCCCGAGCGCTATACCGAAAATAATTACCTGTTGTATCTGGCCTTGCTGCAATGCGCGCAAAAAGACCCTTCCCGTAGCGAATATTACTGGCGCAGCGTGATGGACCGCATCACGCATCGCGTGCCTGAAGCCTACCGTTATGAGCCGTTCGCTCCCCTGATTGAGGAAGAACCGACGCTGAATGCGTTGCGCCCTTTGGCCAATGGCACCATGCCCCTGATGTCCGACACGGTGCTGGAAGCGATGGGTCGCCTTGCTGCCCGCATGTTCCATATCGACAAAGGCAGGGAAGATCACGCGCAGGGTATTCTGTTCCCGCTGGCGGCTTATGTGCTGGAGCATCTGGATGACGAGGAGGTCGCTCCCGTGTTCATCACCGCCACGCTTGTGCCTTTTGCTCAGGGCTTTACGAGCCAGATTTACACCTATCTCGGTAAAGAGCCGCCATTTGTCATCGGCACCGGATGTGTATTCAACGATGCAGGCGGTGTGGCGCAAATGGAGCCCATGGATAAACTGCACAAGCTTGATGCGCTGGAAGCCGTTCGTGATATTCTTCCTGAGGTGAGTGTGGCTTATGCCGGTGGTGATAAAATGCTCATCCGCAAAGCCAGTAGCGCCGATATTGTTCTTAAAGGTGATAGTCCCACCATATTGCGCATCATGCATGCCACAGGTGGTAAATTCCGTTTTTCACGTGATGATCTTCCGACTGTTGAGGATTTACGTGCAGCAGTGAAGGGTTTAAAAAAAGGCGATCTTGCACCAGAGGTCATAAGTGAGGCCCAGGGCATGAGAACTGTGCTGCGCCCTGTTCAAAACGGTTTAAAATATACAGTGCAGGTGCCGAGCGATGTGTTCGCCGCCTATGCCGATGCTGATCAGCTGGTCGATGCATTCCAGTCTCCCGAAGCGCATCGTTTAAATAACGGCCATGTGCAGGATTGGGAGCGGGTGGCGGCGGATCTGATGCTGAAGGCTGTGAAGCTGGAAGCGCAGCAGGCCCAGGTTGACAGTTGCATCAACCTTATCCAGCAGACACTGGATGCCCTGCAAGAGCGTGAACTGACCCAAACCACCGTGGATGACCAACTGGTGCTCGGCACGCTTGCGGAAGCCCTGCACACCAAGGCATTTCGCGATAATCCAAGCGGATTGGAGGCCAGGCTGCTGGAATCCATCCAATCCGGCGGGCCTTTTGCGGTAATATCCTGACATACATAGGTTATTTCATCAGCCATTGCCCCAAGGAGCCAATGACGGTATGCATGGGCCCGTTGCTGCGATAGAGCAGTTGAAGTAACGGGGTTTTCATGGTTCGCTGGCTTTTTGCTCTGCTGATGCTGCTTGCGGCAGGCCATGTGCATGACGCACAGGCGCTGGACCTGCGTGAGGATTGCGTGGCCTCATTGCTGATCACCGACACGGATTCCGTGCATGCGCCGCTGGAAGACAAGACCATCGACACCAGCACCTGCAATGATAAGCCCAAACCCCAGCAGGATGAGGATGGCAGCACCTGGAACCTGATTCATGCCGGGGAGGGGCAGGATGCGGCCTGGCGGCTGATCGGCCATGCGCTGGGGCACGAGCTCTGGTTCATCCGTAGCCGCGAAGTGCCGGACCCAAGCTATAACCAGGACCTGTATGTGATGCGCCGCAGCGGCAAAATGCTGACGCGCGTGATGGCGGTGATGGGTGGCGCCAACTGTCAGGGTGGCATCAGCAAAGTGGATGCGCAGGCCGACAAGGGTACGGTGACGCTGGAGCGTTCGGTTAATGCCGTGGCGCTGCTGGTGCTGCTTTATGGAGAAGAAGCCAGCGGCTTGCAGCTGGATGCGTTCGATGACGGCTTGACCGCCTGCCTGGCGGATGTGACGCAGACGGTCAATATTACCGACAAGACGACCGATATTTCCCGCATGGTGCTGCGCGCCCAGCTGCCGCTGCGCGACGGTGTGCAGGCGGATAGCTGCCTGGGCAGCGCGCTGCGCGAAGTGGCAGGCGAGGATAATGTGATTTCCGGCGATGAACTGGACCGTTTACGCGCCAAGCTGGATGGCAGCTGTATTGCGCAATCGGGCATCCGCACGGCTGGGCGCTATGCGCGCGGCTGTAATGGAGATGCCGCCTGCACGCAGGATAAGGATTACACGGAAGTGTCCTTCCTGAAAGTGGAACGCAAGCCGGAGCCCGGCCAGTACCATTTCTCGCTTTACGCGGCGGCTGGCAAAGTGAATGGCGCACAGGACGTAGGGCAGCTGCAGGGCGACATGACGCTCGCGGCAGCGATTGGAAGCTTTCAGCAGGATAGCTGTAAACTGGGGTTTGCGTTTCAGCCCAAGGGCGTGAATATCACGCAGGATGGCAGCCCTGCGGATTGCAAGGCCCCCGCCGGTGTGAAATATGCCGGGTTCTACGGACGGGACGATTAATCCAGCCGTTTATCTTACGGCGTGCCGATGCGTTTGATTTCCCATTCCAGCCATAAGCCGAATTTCTCATACACGCGTTTGCGCACTTCCTCGCCAAGTTCTTCAAGATCCTTAGCTGTGGCGTTGCCGGTGTTGATCATGAAGTTGCAGTGTTTTTCGGAAATCTGCGCACCGCCCCGCTTCAGGCCGCGACAGCCTGCCTCGTCCACCAGTTGCCAGGCTTTTTTGCCGAGCGAGGCGGCCGCGTCAGGATTTTTGAACGTGGAGCCGCCCGTTTTTTCACGGATAGGCTGGGTGGTTTCGCGCTGGGTGACGATCTCGTTAAGTCGTGTGCGCAACGTATCGGGGGCTTCATGGCACGCCAGGAACTCCGCCTGGGTGATGATGGCGCCTTCCGGCAGGCCGCCGAAGCGGTAGCGCATGGGCAGTTCGTCGCGGTTGAACCAGCGCAGGGTGCCGTCCGGCAGGGCGAGTTCGGCGCGCAGCAGACAGTCCTTGATTTCGCGACCATAGGCGCCGCCGTTCATGGCCACCATGCCGCCCACGGTGCCGGGAATGCCGATCATGAATTCCAGCCCGCCCGCACCCTGATCGGCGGCGCTCAGCGCCACGTTGCGGCCAAGCACGGCGGCACCCGCCGTCACCAGAAAGCCCGCCGGATGCGGCACGATGTTGAGGTGATTGAAGGCGCGGCCCAGGCGTATGGTAATGCCCGGCAAGCCGCCGTCGCGGATGATGAGGTTGGAGCCGACGCCCAATACGGTGAGCGGCATGTCGGCAGGTTTTTGCGCCAGCAACGCGGCGAGGCTGCTAGCGTCATCCGGCTTGAAGAGCCATTCCGCCGGGCCGCCGACCTGAAACCAGTTGCTTTGTTTGAGCGGCGCATTGGCGCGCCAGCTTCCATGCACCATGTCGGCATTGGCGAATGAGGGAGCTGGTGAGCTCATGCATGCACCGCCTGGCTGGGCACACCTTCCAGCAGGTTGCGCAATTGCTGGATGAAGATCTCCTCCGATTCGCTGAACACACCGTCGGAGGCCACCAGCGCCTTGGTGGTCTCGATCAGGAAATGTGCTTCCTGCGCGCTCATGGGCAGCAAGGCTGCCATGCTGTGTTTGAAGGCGGGCACGGTGACATAGGCATTGTCGGCATAGCGTGTGAAGGCGAACAGATCGCGGCTGTTCTTGCCAAGGCCTTTTTGAATAAGCGAACGTATGACCTTGCGCTCGCTTTCGAACAGGAAGCCGTCATCCATCGAAAGGTAAAGCAGCACATGCAGCATGTTGAGCAGGCGCTGGTATTTCTCCGCCGCCAGCGGGCGCAGATGGTCGATGAATTCGGGGATGGTGTGCACCGGCGTGCCGGTGAACTGGGCAATGCGTGTGGAAAGCGTTAGCCCCAGCTTGGCCGTCCAGGCGGAAAGGCCGCTCAGGCTGAGCTGCATGGAAGGATTGGTGAAGCGCTGCGGCGGAATGCCGTCGTAAATCTCCGCCACAAACGCACTGGAAAATACCACCGGCGTGCCGTCGAGCGACTGTTCCACCAGAAACCAGAATTCATTGTCCGACACCTGGCGTACCTCGCGCAGGAAGACGGTGCAGGTGTCGTTGAACGGGTCTTTGGAGGTAAGCATGCGCATCTGCATGCGGTAGCTGATGTCGCTCACCAGCAGGCCTGCCTGCATGTAGGTGTGCGGGTCGATGGCGGGTACGCCGAAATCCGCCAGCGTCTTATGCATCGCACTCGCATAAGGGTTTTGCGGGCGGAAGGATTCGGCAAACTGGTCGACCTGCGACTGATGGCTCATGCGTTAAACCTTTTGAGCATCCGTTTGATTGAGCAGCGCTTCCATCTGCTGCGGCAGGGCATGCGCCCAGGCGCTGATGCTGCCTGCGCCGAGGCAGATGACATAGTCGCCCGGTTTGGCCATGCCCAGTATCTCGCCTGCCAGGTCGTCGGGGCTTTGCAGCTCGCGCACATCCTTGTGGCCGTTCTGGCGGATGGCCTGTGCCAGCGAGGTGCGGTTGATGCCTTCGATCGGCTGTTCGCCGGCGGTGTAGATGTCGGTGATCCAGACGGCATCGGCATCATGCAGGCATGAAGCGAACTGCGGCAGTAAATCGCGCACGCGGGTGAAGCGGTGCGGCTGCACCACAGCCAGCACACGGCCCGTGGTGCCGGATGTCGGGCTGCCGGAGACGGCCTGCCGGGCTGCCTTCAGCGTGGCGGCGATCTCCACCGGGTGGTGGCCGTAATCGTCGATTACCGTGATGCCGTTCACCGCGCCGGTTTTGGTGAAGCGGCGTTTCACGCCCTGGAAGCCCGCGAGGCCTTCTTTCATTTTGGCATCGCTGATGCCGAGGTTCATAGCCACACCCATGGCCGCCAGCGAGTTCAGCACGTTGTGTTCGCCACGAATCTGGATGCGCACGCCTTCGATGGTGCGGGCGGTGAGGCCCATGCGGTCGGAAATCACGACATCGAAGGTCGTGCCGTCGGCATCCGGCTGCACGTTGACGGCGCGCACATCGGCCTGCGGGCTGAAGCCGTAGGTGATGACGCGGCGGTCATGCACACGGGCTTTGAGGGCCTGCACTTCCGGATGGTCGATGCAGATGACCGCGAAACCGTAGAAGGGCAGGTTCATGATGAGCTGGGTGAAAGCCTGACGCACGGCGTCGAAACTGCCCCAATGGTCGAGATGTTCGGGGTCGATGTTGGTGACGACCGCGACGGAAGCGGGGATTTTGATGAAAGTGCCGTCGGACTCATCGGCTTCCACCACCATCCATTCACCCTTGCCGAGGTAAGCATTGGTGCCGATGGCGTTGAGGATGCCGCCGTTGAGCACGGTGGGGTCCATCCCGCCGGTGGCGAGCAGGGCGGAGACAAGTGAGGTGGTGGTGGTTTTGCCATGCGTGCCGGAGATGGCGATGGTCATTTTCAGGCGGGTGAGCTCGGCCAACATCTCCGAACGGCGCAGCACGGGGATGCCTGCCTCGCGTGCGGCAGTAATTTCCGGGTTTTCCCAATCGACAGCGGTGGATTTCACCACGACGGAGGCGTTGGCGATGTTTTCCGGCTTATGGCCGACCATCACTTCCACACCCATGGCGCGCAGGCGCTGCACGTTGGCGCTTTCCGCCACGTCCGATCCTTGAACATGGTAGCCCATGTTGTGCAGAATTTCGGCGATGCCGCTCATGCCGATGCCGCCGATGCCGACGAGGTGAATGATGCCCACATCCAGCGGTAGCGTGCGGCCGATATTGAAAGATTTTTTCATGGCTATCCTGTTTATAAAAATCGGAAGCAGGATAGGGCGCAGGCGCTACTTCTGCAAGCACTCCATGGCCAGTGCGGCAAGGTTTCTGGCGGCATCCGGCGTGGCAAGCCTTCGTGCCTTTTCCGCCATGCCCGCCAGCATGCCGGGCTGGTGTATGGCGGCGCGAATCCAGCCGCCGAGCTTGGCGGGGCTGACCTTCTCCTCCTCCAGCAGGGTCGCGGCGTGGCCTTCCGCAAGGGCCTTGGCGTTGGCGTGCTGGTGGTTATCCGCCGCATAGGGGTAGGGCACCAGCAGGCTCGGGCGGCCTGCGAGCAGGAGTTCAAAGATGGTGGAAGCGCCGGAACGGGCGATGACGGCATGCGACCAGGCAAGGCGGGCGGGCATGTCGTTGAAGAAGGGCGCTATTTCGGCTTCTACGCCCAGTTCGGCATAGGTGGCTTTCAGTTGCTCCACATCCTCGGCCTTAGCCTGCTGCACAAGGCGGAGTTTTTTGCGATCATTCTCATCGAGCGTATTGATGGCTTCCGGCAGAATGCGGCCGAAGACTTTCGCGCCCAGACTGCCGCCGACTACCAGTAAATTCAATGTGCCGCCCGGTGGGGTGTAGGTGAGTTTCTGCAATTCGCCGATGGCGCCGCGGATGGGATTGCCGGTTACCACGGTTTTGGCTTCCGCCGGAACCTGCGCGGTGTTGGGAAAAGACAGCGCCAGCAGCTTCGCCATATTCGCCATGCTGCGGTTGGCCTTGCCAAGCACGGCATTCTGTTCATGCAGGATGATGGGAATGTTCAGCGCCCGTGCGGCAACCAGTGTGGGAAAAGACGGATAACCGCCAAACCCAACCACCGCAAAGGGCTTATGCCGCTTCAGCAGTTTCGCCGCCTGCACCGTACCCGCCGAAAGCTTGATGATGGCCGTCAGCTTTTTGATGATATTGCCGCTCGGGCTGCTGGCGGCAATCACCTCCATGCCCATTTTGCCGTCCAGATTGGCAAATGCGGGCTTCAGGGAAAGGCTGCGCTTATCGGTAATCAGCAATGGCTGCACGCCCTGATCCAGCAAGGCTTCCGCTACTGCCACCGCCGGAAAGACGTGGCCACCCGTTCCACCTGCCGCCAATACGCAAACCGCCATATGTACTCCTTTAGTGACGTGGGGCTTTGCCCCACACCCCACCAAGGGTCTGGACCCTTGGATCCCGGTATTTCTTTAGAACCCCATCGAAGAGGGGTTCTAAAGAAATATGGGGTGCAGGGGCCTTGGCCCCTGACAGGGTGCGGGACAGCGTCCCGCGTTACTTAAGCCGCACGTTTGCGGTTGGCGGGTATGGCGCGGGAGAGGATGTGGTCCACTTCGCCGGCGATGGTTTTGGCGTCTACCAGCGTGTCGATTTTGGCGGGTGGGAGGACTTTGGTGATTTCGGGGTCGGCTTTGATGAGGGTGACGAAATCGCCGCCTTTTTCCCACACCTGCATGGCGTTTTTCTGTACCAGGCGGTAGGCATCCTCGCGGGTGACGCCGGCTTGCGTCAGGGCCAGCATGATGCGCTGGGAGTGGTAGATGCCACTGAGCTTGTCCATGTTCTTGCGCATGTTCTTGGGGTAGACGACCAGGTTTTTGATCAGGCCGACGGCGCGGTTGAGGGCGAAATCCAGCGCGATGGTGGCATCCGGCGCGGCGACGCGCTCGACGGAGGAGTGGGAGATGTCGCGCTCGTGCCAGAGGGCCACGTTTTCCATGGCGGGCATGCAGTAGGCGCGGATGAGGCGGGCAAGGCCGGTGATGTTTTCGGATAGCACGGGGTTGCGCTTGTGCGGCATGGCGGAGCTGCCCTTCTGGCCTTTGCTGAAGAACTCCTCGGCTTCCAGCACTTCGGTGCGCTGCAGGTGGCGCACTTCCACGGCGAGGTTTTCGATGGAGGAGGCGATGACGGCGAGTGTGGCGAAATACATGGCATGGCGATCGCGCGGGATGACCTGGGTGGCGATGGTTTCCGGCACCAGGCCCATTTTTTTGGCCACGTGGGCTTCCACCGACGGCGGCAGGTGAGCATAGGTGCCGACGGCGCCGGAGATTTTGCAGGTGGCGATTTCCTCGCGCGCAAGTTCCAGCCGTTTGCGGTTGCGGGCGAATTCGGCATAGAAGCGGGCCATTTTCAGGCCGAAGGTCACCGGCTCGGCATGGATGCCGTGGCTGCGGCCTATGGTAAGGGTGTATTTATGTTCCTCCGCACGGGCGGCGAGGGCTTCGAGCAGGTTGTCGATATCCTTCAAAAGAAGGTCGGTCGCCTGCACCAGCTGCACGGCCAGGCAGGTGTCCAGCACGTCGGAGCTGGTCATGCCCTGGTGAACGAAGCGGGCATCGGGGCCGACATATTCGGCCAGGTTGGTGAGGAAGGCGATGACATCGTGCTTGGTTTCCTGCTCGATCTCGTCGATGCGGGCGATGTTGAAGGCGCCTTTTTCCCAGATGGTTTTGGCGGCGCTTTTCGGGATCATCCCGATTTCCGCCATCGCATCGCAGGCATTGGCCTCAATCTCAAACCAGATGCGGAATTTGTTTTCCGGCTCCCATATCTTGGTCATTTCGGGGCGGGAATAGCGGGGAATCATGGCGTTTCTCACAAAAAATCTACCTGCCTGCTCTAGCAGAGAGTGGGGCTTTCGCAAGTGTAAATGCGGTTTTTATGGAGGTGTGGATAAAATTTTGCTTTGTTAACCAATGCCTTGGCAGAAAAGTTACTTTTGGTCACTTTTTTTCGTTTAAATGTTAACGCTGTTAACCTTTGGTCAATCCGTTTGTGGTTTAATCCCACCATTGGATGACTAACTGATCCTGAGAAAATTAGGGAGCTATACATGACCGCCAACCCGTTTAACGACGAACGTGCCCTGAACCTGGCTTTTCAGGAGCAATGGCGTGAGGAAAAAGAAGACAATACCGAAAAACGCACGCTGGAAGATACGTTCAAGGATGCGGCGCTGATGTTCTCCGCCCTTATCGAACATGCCAAAGCCGGGCTTTTGAAGGCAAAAGATGCGGTGAAGCAGCCGTTCAGCGTGGTGGCGGATGCCTATTTCACCACGGTGGCCATCATGGACCAGATCAAAACGCACGGTCTGGTGAGCACGGTGGAATCCATCGTGAGTCAATTATCCTCGCAGGAGGCTGGGCGGGCCACGGCTTACGCGCGCGCCGTAAAATAATATTTCGATATTTCTGTTTGAGAACCGCGCTCCGGCGCGGTTTTTTATTGCCCCGCCGCCGCGAATAGGGATGACGGACAAAAGGCGGTGGAAAAGGTTGCGACAAGCGCCAGGATTGTTATGATGCGCGCTGCTTTTGCTAAATATAGTGGCAGGGACGCTACCATGAACCCGATCGGGACGCTGCTTTACACCGCCTTGTTTGGACAAACCGTCGGGCAGGATGAATTCGGCAACCGCTATTTTCAGGAACGCAAGGTCGTTCAAGGCCGCCGCCGCAAACGCTGGGTTGTGTATAAGGGGCTGCCCGAGGCCTCCAAGGTTCCCGCGCGCTGGCACCGCTGGCTGCATTACACCACGGACAAGACGCCGAAAGACAACAACCCAACCTATGTGTGGGAAAAACCGCATCTGCCCAACCTGACCGGAACCCAGCACGCCTATGTGCCGGAAGGGCATATCCATAAAGGCGGGCGCCGTTACCGGGTTTCCGCCGATTACGAAGCATGGGTGCCTGGGCAGTCCGCTTCCAACAGTTCATCAGGAGTTTGAGTTCATGTCGCGTACGATCGTTGAAACACTGGTTGGGGCCGCCGTGCTCGTGGTTGCCGCGGGGTTTGCCAGTTATGCCTTCAACTCAACACACATGAACACTC
This sequence comes from bacterium, assembly GCA_016124905.1. NCBI lineage: Bacteria > bacterium. Next base: position 10,856 of record WGMV01000020.1, on the reverse strand, counting down.
GCGGGTCTTACCCGATTTCCGCCACGTTCGACAATATCGACGGCATCTCTATCGGCAGTGATGTGCGCATCGGCGGGGTGAAGGTCGGCGTGGTGAACGAGGTAAAGCTGGATGAGCAAAGCTACCGCGCCCAGTTGTTTCTGGCGATGAAAGACGATGTCAAGGTGCCGGATGATTCCACCGCCGCGATTGTGAGCGAAGGGTTGCTCGGTGGTAAATATGTGGCGCTGAACCCCGGCGGGTCGGAAGAAATGCTCGACAAGGGCGGGCATATTTCCTTCACGCAGTCTTCCATGAATCTGGAAAGCCTGATCGGTCAGTTCATCTTTGGCGATAAGGACAAGGATGATGACGGTAAAAAATCCAAGAAGGCTGCCGCTGGGGGGCCTTCCGCCCTGCCGCAGAGCAGCAACCATGCCGGGGAAGCTCCCGCTGCCGCCGCTGCCGCCGCATCCGGCCCCGGTGATGTGGATCTCGGCCTGTAAAACATCATGCGCTCGCCACACCAGGCATGGCTGGGAGCATTCCTGCTGATTCTGCTGGCGGGCACCTTTGTTTCGTCATCCCATGCGCAATGGCTGGTGCCCCCCGGTGCCAAGCAGGAGGCTCCTCCTCCTCCGCCCACTGTTGAGGGAGGTGCTGTTGGTGCCGAAGCTGCGAATCCGGCCACGATTCCCCCACCGCCACCGCCACCGCCCCTGCCGGGGGAAGAAGCGCCCGCAGCGGATGCCGTGATTCCGCTTCAGGAGGCCGCACCTACCATCACCACCGACCCGCAAACGGGTGAAAAGGGCTTTGATTCCGGCGAAACGGTGGAGGATTACGAACCGGGCGAGGAATATAGCCAGCCGAAAGGAGCCAAAACCGCGCCCGATGGCAACCAGAATGACGAAGCGCCGGTGCCGATGACGGTGAATGCGGTGAAACTGCGGGCACTCAATAAGATCACAGCAAAATCGGAAGAAATCGAAGCGGCGATCGGCACGCCAATCATGTTCGGCAGGCTTGAGATTGTGGCGCGCAACTGTTGGCAGGCTCCCAACACGCAGCGGCCTGAAAATGCCGCGTTGCTGCAGCTGTGGGAGGAAAAACCCGGCGAAGAAGGCAAAATTGAGGTGTTCAATGGCTGGATGTTTTCTTCCAGCCCCTCGCTTTCGGCCATGGAGCATCCCGTTTACGACATCACCGTGATTGAATGCCTCAAGAAGCCGATGGGCGCCGGGGGCATGTAGATGCCAGCCAGGGCTGCGTATATCTGGATTCCACTTGCCATGATGATGGCCATGGCGGTGCTCTTTATGGCGTGGCCGGAGCTGGACCTTATTGTCGCCCGTGATTTTTATCATCCGGAAATCCGCTTTCAGGCCGGGCGTGACATGTGGCTGTTCAAAGGGCTTTACCTTGGTGTGCCCTGGATTACCAAATGTGTGATCGTCATCAGCCTTGGTATTTTGCTGATGGGCTGGCTGAAACCCCGCATCGACCGTCTGCCGCACTGGCCCACGCTGGTTGGAAAGCAGGTGATTTACGTGTTGCTGGCCCTGGCGCTTGGGCCTGGGCTGGTGGTGAATGCCGCGCTCAAGGACCACTGGGGCAGGGCTCGCCCAAGCCAGCTGGTGGAATTTGGTGGCGACAAGAGGTTTTCACCCGCCTGGCATTTCTCCGACCAATGCGAGCAGAATTGCTCCTTCACCTCCGGCCATGCGGCCATTGGCTTTTTTCCTCTGGCCATGGCCTGGCTGTTCAAAGGCAGGCGGCGGATGCAGATTCTGACGGGCGGGGTTGCTTTTGGTCTTCTGGTCGGGCTGGCGCGTATGGCGCAAGGGGGGCATTTTCTGAGTGACGTGGTTTTTTCCGGCTGGATCATTTATTTCACCAGCCTGTTTGCCTATTGGCTGGTGTTCACACGGTTTAAACCGGTAGTGCACGACTAAGTAGAAGCGGATTCGTCGCCACTCTTTTTCTCAGAAGCTTGTGCGGGAAGGCTGCCAAACGGATTGGCGGCGAAGGGATTGGCCGGAGCATTGGCCCCGCCATTGCCGTTTGTGCTTTTAGGAATAAAGGGGGAGGCCGGTTCGGGTAATTTGGCCGCAGGTTTGGGGGGCATGCTGCCAAAGGGATTGGCGGCAAAGGGATTGGCCGGGCCTGGCGCCGGTACAGCAGGCGCGGGGGCTGAAGAATTTTCCGCCGGTGCAGGCATGGCGGGCGCAGCCGGGGCGGATGCCGCCGCAAAGGGATTGGCTGGTTGCGGTGCCGCGGAGAAGGGATTTGCGCCTGCCGCAGGGGCGCTGGGCGGTGCCGGAGCAATGGCTTCGGGCGTTGCCATGGCTGGCGCGGCCGGTGCGGGTGCGGCTGCAAAAGGATTGGCCGATTGAGGTGCTGCGGCGGCTGTAACGGGTGCCGGTGCCGTGGCTTCGGCCGTGGGTATGACGGGGGCAACAGACGCTGGCGCGGATGGGAAAGGATTGCCTCCGGCGGCAGGGCTTGCTGTGGGCGTGCCAAAGGGAGCGCCTGCTTCCGGCGTTTTGATGACGGGAGCCGCAGGGCTGAAGGCATCGCCGGGTTTGGCGCCTTTGACGGGCGGCAGCGGAGGGCCGAATTTTTCCGGTGTTTGCGGCGCATCCGCTTTGGCGCCTGGCTTGGGCTGCAAAGGCAGGTCGAACGGGTTGACAGGTTTGGGCTTGCCTTTGTCGTCCAGCGCGCCTTTGGCAATGTTGCCGGGTTTGGTCGGTGGAAGTTCGAACGGATTGCCCGTCGGAGCCTGTGGTTTGGGCGTGGGCAGGGTGAAGTCTTCGTCTGTTTTGGCAGTGGGTTTGGCCGTGACAGGGGCGCCGGGTTTGGCAGCGCCCGGGGCGGGAGGCGCCTCGAAGGGGTTGGGTTTGGGGCCGCCAGCCGGTGCGGCTGCCGCGCCGGGCTTGCCGGGGCCGGGCAGGGGGGGCAGATCGAACGGGTTCTTCTTCTCGCCACCACCAGCGGGTGCGGGCGGGGGCGGAGTGTCTTTCTGGGCCGGCTCAGCCGCGGGGCCTGCGCCCTTACCTTTGCTGTCCTTCTTGTCTTCAGGCTTACCGGCCTTTTCGTCTTTTTTGCGGGGGTCGTAGGGTTCCTGCTCGGGCACGGAGGTTTTTTCCAGCAGGCGTTTGGTGAAGAAGGGGTCCTCAAAATATTTGATCTTTTTGCATTTAATGGGCGGCTGGGATTCGATGAGGATGATCTGCTCATCACGCGGAAGCTGAATGACCTCCTGCGGCAGCAGCAGGGCGCGCTGCGTCTCGGAGACGTGCATGGTACGCGCGGCGGGGTTGAGGTCCAGGAATTTGGGCATGTTGTGCGATTCCTGGCGCACGGTCTTGTTGCCCACCAATTGCGAGATGAGGTTGGCGGTGTCCACGTTGTTGGCGGCGAAGGTGATACGATACGTGGCGTTGGAGAGGAAGGAGTTCATCCCCGGTTCCTCGTAAATCCCTTTAAGCTGTTGCGTATCCTGCACGATGAGGAAGAGGCGCATGCGGTAACCGCGGAAATAGGCGATACCGGCCTCGAACTGGGGCATTTTCCCGAGCGTTGGGAACTCGTCCATCAGGAAGAGCACGCCGAAGGGTTCATCGGGTTTCGGCATGTGGCGGGTCAGGATGTCGGTGCCCTGCTGATAGAATACCTGCAGCAGCGGTTGCAGGCGCTGCAAGTTGTCCGGCGTCACGCCGCAATAGACGGTGATTTTCTTTTTCTTCCAGAGCCCGATGTTGAAATCGGACGTGGCTGTGGCGGTATCGATCAGCGGGTTGGCCCAGAGTTCGAGGCCGGAGTTGAGCGTGGAGGTCACGCCCGAGCGTTCCTTGTCGGCCTTCTGCAAAAAGGCGGCAATGTTCATGTAGCCCACGGGGTGAAGCTTCTTGCCGAGCGTATCCAGCACCACGGCGAGGTTGTAGCTCACGTCGTCGCTGCGCATGGTGCGGACGACTTCGCCGAAGGAGCAGGGTTTTTCCGGCACGGCGAGCAGGTAGAGCACCACGCCCACGAAAATGGCACGGGCTTCGTTCTGCCAGAATTCCTGCTCGGGCAGAATGAGATTGGCGATCTTCATCACGTCATCGACCATCTGGCCAGGTTTGGGGCTGATCCAGTCCATGGGGTTATAACAATGCGTGATCCCGTTGGGGTCGGCCGGGTTCCAGACATAGACATCCTGGCCTTGTTTGGCGCGCCAGCCGCTGCAGAGTTCGTAGTTTTCCAGCTTGATGTCGTGCACGACCACGCTCTGGTCCCAGAAAAGCAGGTTGGGGATGGCGAAGCCCACCCCTTTACCGGAGCCGGTAGGCGCAAACAGCAGGATGTGCTGGAAGCCGTCGGCGATGTAGTAATCGCCTTTCTTATATTGCCCCATCAGCACGCCCTGCTTGGCGAAGAGCCCGGCTTTTTCCACTTCTTTTTTGGAGGCCCAGTGGGCATCCCCGTGGATGGATTCCTTGGGTTTGAAAGGACGAAAATCCAGCAGCGGCGCGCGCATGCCGAACAGTGTGCCGAGGCTGACAATGACGGCGCCGCCTTCGGGGCCGATCATTTTCATCGCGTAAGCGTTACCCAGGGCTTCCTTGTATTGCCACCAATATTGGAACAGTGCCTGGTAATATTTCAACAGGATGTCGGGGTTCATGCTTAAATGAAGAATGTATTCCGCCCCGTAGATCGACACTACGCTGGCAATCAGGGCAATGTACATCGGCCCTGCCAGAATCACGGCCAAAACCGTGCCTAAAAACAGGCGGTTATAAAACTGCGAGCGATCGCTCAGCCCACTCATGCGAATCCCTTCACCATTTGCCTAAACTAGGCGCAAGCCCTGCTTATGGCAAGGGTAGCATAGGGGAGAATTGCTTATGTTTTGGTAAAGTTTTCGGCCGGGTGAAAATAGCCCCGCCAGGGCCGTGTAACAAAAGCATCATTTGTCCCGGAACCGCAGTTTGGCTATATTCTTCACATTAGGGAGCATTCCGTTTATGGCCACCACGCGTCAGGCAGACCAGAGTTTGATCGATACCGGTTCGGTAGAGGCCACTCATGCCGGGGATTTTCTGGAGCAGTTCAGCCAGGAATTCGGCAACTGGATGAAGGACCTGGAGCAACGCCTGGCCGATTTGCGCGAGGAATTTCCCATTCTGGACAAGCTTTTTCCTCAGGACGGCCCCAGCCAGCCCGGCGATCTCACCCCGGCTGCGCCCAATAGCATGACCTACAGCCCCGCTCCGGAAGAAGAAATCGACCCCCGGGACGACTGGTCCATCAGTTAAGCCGCTTCGCAATCTTACAAACTTGTAATGCTGTTTCCACAGCCATGACAGCATCGTTATGGCATAAGTTGCCTATGTTGTTGAGCAACATCCGCCCGCTTTGGCGCGCGGCTAACATAACAGGAGATGTATCATGAAACGTACCGTATCCGCTCTGGCCGCCGTGGCTTTCGCTTTGTCCGCCGGCGCTGCTTTTGCCAATGATGCCAAGCAGGCCGAACTGAAAGACGGCACCAAAATCGAAATCGTCGGCGAGGCCGTTTCCGTGATCCAGGCCGATGGCAGCAAAAAGCCTGCCCCGGATGGCACGCATACGCTGAAAGACGGCACAACCGTGACCGTTAAAGGCGGCAAAGTCGTTAAGTAAGTGAAACCTTCAAGCAATTGACGGTTTGACCAAAAACGAGAGGGTGCTTAGATTCTAGGCACCCTTTTTGTTTGGGGAATTTCTTAGGGCTGGAGAGTTGCGTGCGCGTATTGCTGGTGGAAGACGATGCCGATACGGCGCAGTTCATTACCAAGGGGCTGGGCCAGCATAATCACGTGGTGGATGTGGCCAATGACGGCAGCCATGGACTGTTCATGGCGCTGGAGCACCCCTATGACATGCTGATCGTCGACCGGATGGTGCCCAAGCTGGACGGGCTTTCCATCATCAAAACGCTGCGCGAATCCGGTAACCAGACGCCGGTGCTGGTGCTGAGCGCATTGCACCAGGTTGAGGAGCGGGTGAAGGGACTTTCCACCGGGGCGGATGATTACCTGGTGAAGCCGTTCGCATTCTCCGAACTGCTGGCGCGGATGGATGCGCTGACGCGCCGCAGCCGCACCACGGTGACGGAGACGGTGTTGAAAATCGGCCCTTTGGAAATGGATTTCCGCACGCGCAAGGTTTCGCGCGGCGGCAAGGATGTGCCGCTGCAGAACCGGGAATTCCGCCTGCTGGAATTTTTGATGCGCCATGCCGGGCAGGTGGTGACGCGCACCATGCTGCTGGAGAATGTGTGGGACGTGCATTTTGACCCCCAGACCAATGTGATCGATGTGCATATCAGCCGCCTGCGTCAGAAGCTGGATGAAGGCCATGACGGCGAAAGCCTGATCCATACCGTGCGCGGCGTAGGCTACAGGCTCAAAGTCTAGCGATGCAAAAGCTCGCCAGTCTTTTCCGGTCGGCCGCCTTTCCGTTCATGATCGCCTATGTGTTGTTTTACGGCATGAGCGCGGCCGGGCTGCTCTGGTTCGTGCGGTCCGCCACGTTGCAGGAAATGGAACGACAGATCCGGCTTTCCATCGAAATCCGCATGGCGGATGTGGGGCGGACCTTTGTGCTGGACGGCACGCGCGATACGATCGAGAGCATTCAACACCTGCTGGCCCGCAACGTGGACCGCGATACCTATATCCTGCTGCTGGACAAGAACTGGAACGTGGTGGCGGGAAACCTCGACGGATGGCCGCTGATGGATGCCAAACCATCGGGGCTTCATGTTTTTTACCTGAACCCCAATTTGCCTGAAGATAGCCCGCGTATCCTTGCCATTCATACCGAGCTGCCGCGCGGATACAGGCTGCTGGTGGGGCAGAGCCTGGAGCCGCTGGACCGCGTGGCGCATACGTTCCGAGGCGTGCTGGTGGTATCGCTTTGGGTGTGCGCGGCGTTCGGCGTGATGGGCGGAGCGCTGTTCGCCTTCTGGATTTTCCGGCGGCTGGAGCGCATCAACCAAACCTGTGCCAGCATCATGGCCGGGGACCTGCGGCGGCGTGTGCCTGTACACGGGCGGCATGGCGATGAGTTCGACCGGCTGGGCAGCCATTTCAACCAGATGCTCGACCGTATTCATGAGCTGATCGACAGCATCCGCGACATGTCGCGCAGCGTCGCGCACGATCTTCGTACGCCGCTCAACCGGTTGCGCAACCGGCTGGAGCGTCTGCTCGACAAGAACCTGCCTGCCGACGTGACCAAGCACCTGCGCATGGCCATCAAGGAGGTGGATGCGCTGGTGGATACGTTCAATGCCATTTTACGCATTTCCCAGGCGGAGACGGGGGCCGCAAAGGAGATGTTCACCCTGTTCGATCTGCGCAGCGGAATGATGGATGCGCTGGAGCTTTACGAGGCGCTGGCCGAAACGAAGGACCAGACCATTCGCATCGATGTGCCGGACAAGCCGGTCTATTATCTGGGCGATCAGCCGCTTTTAACGCAGGCTTTCGCCAACCTGCTGGACAATGCCATCAAATATTCGCCGAGGGAGACCGTCATCCATGTGTCGCTGCTGCGGCAGGATGACCGCGTGATTCTGCGTGTGGCGGATAAGGGCAAGGGCGTGCCGGAGGCTTATTACACCAAGCTGACGCAGAAATTCTTCCGGCTTGACCCAAGCCGTAACACCCCGGGCAACGGCCTGGGCCTCAGCCTGGCGCGGGCGGCGGTGGAACTGCATGGGGGGATGCTGGAATTCAGCGATAACCAGCCGGGCTTGATCGTGGATATGGTGCTGCCCCTGTCCTGAGGCGTGCAATCCTTACTGATTGCGCTGCGAGCCGTAGCTCTTTTGAATCACCTGGTTCTTCCAGCTTTGGTATTGCTGGGCCTGGTTCTGGTAATTCACGCTTGGGGTGGTGGTGCCGACCGTACCGTAAAGCTGGTTTTGCACCTGACGGCTGCCGCTTTGCAGGCGGTTCATGTAGCTGTTGGCGGAGTTGGCCGTGGTGTTGATGCGGCTGTTGTAATTGTAATTGGGGCGGTACAGGCTGTTGCTCGTCTGGCGGACGCTGTTGGCCATGTTGCTCACATACTGACGGGCGCGGTAGGCATTGTTATAGCCGTTGGCTTGTGCCGTTACAGGGGCAACCAGAAGGACCGTCAATGCCAGGGCTGTGAGCGTGCGCATGAGCATACCTTTCGCTGGAAATTTTTTAGACCCATGGGCAGGCGGGGGCAAGTGACAGTTTTGTGAACCATGCGGAAAATGCCGGGAAAACCGCTGTAATGCGGTGAAAACAGCGGGTTATTTCGTGCGTTCCTGGAAATGGATTTCCGATACGTAACGCATGCCTTTCTGGCCGCGCTTCAGCTGTACCACCACGTCGACAATGCTGCGCACATATTGCTCGATCTGGTCGCGGCTGATGCCGAGACCTGCCTGCAGCACCATCAGGATGAGCTGTTCGAAGGCCAGCGCGGGAGAATCCGCGTGCAGGGTGGCGATGGAACCGGGGTGGCCGGTGTTGACGGCGCGCAGGTAGCTGAAGGCTTCCGCGCCGCGCAATTCGCCGACGATGATACGGTCGGGGCGCAGGCGCAGGCAGGCCTCGATCAGGTGCTGGATGCTGACATTGGCGCGGCCCTGGCCGCCCTTGGAGGCGATGAGGTGGACGCGGTTGGGGATGTGGCTTAGCATGATCTCGCGCGCATCTTCGCAGGTGATGATGCGTTCCTCGCCCGGTATCTCCTTGAGCGCGGCGTTCATGAAGGTGGTTTTACCGGTGGAGGTACCGCCGCTGATGATGACGTTCTTGCGGGCCCTGACGGCCGTTTTGATGAAGCTCTTGATCTCGCCCGTGTTCAGCAGGCGGCGCAGTTCGGCATCAATCGGGTTGGCCTCCTGCTTGACGGCGGTGCTTTGGAAGGCGCCGATGGCCTCGTACTGGTCGAGGTCGAAATTCAGGATGGTCTGTTTGCGGATGGACATGGCCACCGTGCCCGGTTCGCATACCGGCGGGAAGACCACCTGGATACGGAAGCCGGAGGGCAGGTTGGCCGAAAGCAGCGGGGTTTCCTCGCTCACAAACTGTTCGGTGGACTGGGCCACAAGGCGGCCAAGGGCGCGAAGATGCTCGAAATCGAATGCCGGCACCTGCTCGCAGCGCATCTCGCCGTATTTTTCGATCCAGATCTCCTGCGGGTGGTTGATGGAGATCTCGTTGACGCCGTCTTCGTTGAAATAGGCGTAAAGCGGCGCGAGATACGTCTCAAGTGCGGTGATGTTGACGCTCATCGGACGAACTGCACTTGCTGGGTGACGGCGTTGGGGAATTGCAGGTCGCGGTTGACGAAGACCTTGATGCGCGTGCCTTGATCGATGGTGATGGTGGGACGCACATCGATATATTGCTTGATGACATCGCGCGCGGCGCCGCCGAGCGTGGTGACCAGCTCGGTGCTGGCGATGGCGGTGGGGCTGGCGGTGTCTTCCGTCGAGCCATCGGTGAAGGTGCGGCGGGAGGTGTTGTTGCCGCTGCTGCCGTTGTTATTTCCAATATCCATGGCCTGAACCGCGGCGGCCACGCCCAGCGTGATGGAGCTGGTGAGGATGGCGCTGGAGAATATCTCGAGGAATTTATTGTCCACCATGCCTTTCACGCCCGCGCGGCCAAGCGCATCCGTGCCCTCGGAGCCGATCATGATATCGACGCCATCGGGGCGGATGACGCGGGTCCAGACAATGAAGACGCGGTCCTGACCGCGCAGGATGCCGGTATTGTAGGTGCCGATGAGGCGAGAGCCCTTGGGAATCAATATATCGGTGCCGCCTTCGGCATAGATGTCGTGGCTGACAACGGCGCGCAGGCTGCCGGGAAGGTCGGTCGAGATGGCGGTTTCCAGCACGCAGTCGATCATTTTGCCCTGGGCGATAACCTGGCCGACGGGGCCGATATGGGTGGCGATGGAGCGTTCGGCCTCGGAATTGGTGATGGTGCGCAGGGCGAAGGCGCTGTTGGGATCATTGATCTGGTCGAGGCTGTTGGCCTGGGGCTGCTGGGGTTTGTTGGAATTGCTGCCGAATAATTTACCCATGCCGCCTTTGTAAATTACGGATTCCGACTGCATGCGCGCCATCATGGCCTCTTTGTTGGGGCCTTCCATGGTCAGGTCGTCTTTGCTGTTGGCCGGCACCAGAGGGGATTTATCCTCGGGCACAGGGGCCGGCGGCGGGGGAGGCGGCGGCGGTGGCGGCGGGGGAGGCGGCGGTGCTTCGTCCGCGGCGGGCTTGGTGATGCGGATGGGCTTGTTGTCGGTCTTCTTCAGGTCGTCCTTGTCATCGCTGAAGATATTGATGAGCACATAGCCCATCAGGCCCAGCAGCACGGCGATGACCACGGCGATTTTTTTAGGGGATGTGGCAACGGCAGGTATGCCGGAATCCAGTTTTTCCTCTTCGGCATCCGGTGGGTCGCCACCGAAATCGGGGAATTCGGGCTCATCGAATTTCTTGTTGCCCTGGGGGTCGATTACCATGCGCCGCCTCTTCCGCCCTGCATGGGGCTGCCCTGCATGGGGGCCACGCCGCCGTTAAAGACGCACACTACCTTGCCGCCGGAGCGGATGGAGAAGCGGGAGCCCACATAAGGCACCGTCAGCATGTTGCCCTGCATCATGGTTTGCGCGGGGGTTTCCCTGCCGGTTGCCTGGTCTACCATGTTGATGGTGGGGTGCATATCGGGCGAGGCGAACTGGAAATAAGTGGTGCGGCCATCGTCGTAGATTTTAACCGGGGCAATCTCGCCCGGGCCGGAGATGGTGTAATTGTAGTTGGGTGCTCGGGGAGATTCGATGGCGGC
>WGMV01000019.1 GCA_016124905.1 bacterium | reverse complement strand
GACGGTGAACCAGAGCACGAACCGCGCGGTGATTGACTGGCGCGGGTTCGACATCGCCCCGCATGAGACGACGCGTTTCGTGCAGCCGAATGCGGGCAGCTGGACGCTGAACCGGGTGAATGCGGCGAATCCGTCGCTGATCCAGGGTAACATCCAGGCCAACGGCAACATCGCCATCATCAACCCCAATGGGGTAATTTTCAGCGGCACGAGCCGTGTGGATGCGGCGGGCCTTGTGGCGAGCACGGCCAATATCAGCAACGCGAATTTCATGGCCGGGAACATGAAGTTCGACCAGGCTGGCAAGGCGGATGCCAAAGTCATCAACGAGGGCGTGATCACGGCCAAACAGGCGGGCCTGGTGGGGCTGGTGGCGCCCCAGGTGGAAAACAGCGGCGTGATTGAAGCGAAGCTGGGCAAGGTCGCATTGGCAGCTGGCGAGACCTTCACGCTGGACATGGCTGGCGATAAGCTGATTGAGGTTGCCATCAGCGATGGCGTGGCGGCGCGTTTGAAGCATACCGGCAGCATTGCAGCCGAGGGTGGCAAGGTGCTGCTCACGGCGGCAGCCGGACGAACCGTGGTGGACAGCCTGATTCAGGTAAGCGGGGATGTGACGGCCAACACAGTGGCGCAGAAAAACGGGGAAATCATTATTTCCGCCACCGGGGCCAACAAGACAGGTAAGGCCGGTGACGGCCGCGTGGAGGTGAGCGGCCGCCTTCGCGCCGCAGGCGATGAAGCAGGCGAGAAGGGCGGCAGCATCCGCGTGCTGGGTGATACGGTTGCGGTGACAGGCCATGCGCTGATCAACGCCAGTGGCCGCAAGGAAGGCGGCCGCATTCTGATCGGCGGTGACTATCAGGGAACCGGCGATACACAGACTTCACGGGTGACCTATATCGACGGAGATGTAACGCTGAAGGCCAGTGCCATCAGCCAAGGCTGGGGCGGGCGGGTGATCGTCTGGTCGGACGGAGATACCGGTTTTTACGGCGATATTGAAGCGAAGGGCGGCGCAACGGGCGGCAATGGCGGCTTTGTGGAAGTATCCGGCAAGCGCTGGCTGGATTTTGCGGGGATGGCGGATGTAAGGGCTTTTGATGGCGCCATTGGGACCCTGCTGCTCGACCCGACCAATATCACCATTTCAAACGGCGCCAATGCTGCCGCCTGGGATGGCACGCAATTTACCGGCGCAGGTATGAACACCATCCTCAATACGACAACCCTGCAAAACCAGCTCGCGCTTTCCAACGTCATTGTTACAACCGTATCCGGCGGCGGCGGGGTGGGGGATATTAACGTCGATAACGGCTTTACCTGGTCGTCACATACGCTTCAGCTGATTGCCGACCATGATATTATTCTGAATACCAACATCACGTATTCCGGGGCGGGTAACAGCTCTCTTTCGCTTAAGGCGAGAAACGATATCACGATCAATAGTGGCAGTGATATCACGGCAGCGGGCGCCGGTAAGCTCGACATTACGTTGAATTCTGACAGTGACAATACGGGTGCCGGTGCGATTGGTGCCAGTGCCGCAGGTACGCAGCTAGTTAGTAATAGCGGTAATATTATCTTGGGCGGTGGACTTGATCCAACCACGGATGAGGCCATGGGCAGCGCAGCGGGCGGGCATGACGGCATTGACATGTCCGGCGCCACCATCAATGCGGGCGGCGGTAGCATCATCATGCGCGGCCGCACCGCGGAGGTTGGGTATGCAGGTATCTATCTTTCCGGGGCGACGATTCAGACTTCCGGCACCGGCACCATCACGCTGTTCGGCGCTGGCGCGGCTTCCGGCACGGATGTGGGCGGTATCCTTCTGGATGGCACCAGCGTTACCAGCGTGAACGGTAATATCACCATGACCGGCAGCGCGGGCGGCAACGGCAATGACGGGGCGGGCATCTGGCTGGATAATGCCAGCCTGGTGGAAACCACGGGTGCGCTCGGCAATATTATCATGAGCGGCACGTTTGCCGGCGCGGGCAGCATGAATTACGGCTCCGGCGTGGCCTTGAACCATGGCAGCATTGTGCGCGTGACGGATGGCGATATCAGCATTACCGGTTCATCAGGCGGTGCGGCCGATATTTATTATTACGGCGTGGCGCTGACGGATAGTTCCTTCATTCGCTCGCTCGGTACAGGCGGCAGCGCCGGAACCATCACGGTGGACGGCACGGTGACCAATACAGGGGGTGGGTCGTATGACTGGGGTATCTGGGCCTCCAGCGGGAATGGTGGCGATACGTCGGCCATTACTTCCGTTGACGGGGCCATATCGGTGACCGGTTCGGTAACCGGTACGGGAACGGACCAGCACGGTGTCGGGTTTGAGAGCGGCTCGGGCGGGGGGATCACTTCCACCGGTTCGGCCAGCATCACCATCACCGGCACCGGCAATGGCGATGCCAGCAGCTATGGCATTTTTGGGGCGAATAACAGCGCAACGGTCGGCGGCGCGTCCGCCACCGGTGCTATCACCCTGATTGCCGATACGATGAATCTGGATAATTCTACCATCCGTACATCCGGCGATGTGGCGATTCGCCCTAAAACGGCGGGGGCAACGGTTGGTGTCGGCGTGACGACGGAAAGCCTGGATATCACATCGACCATGCTTGGGCGCATCACCTATGGCGGCACGTTGTGGTTGGGCGGCAGCAGTACCTGGAACGATTCCGGCAATACCACGGTCAACATCACCCGTGCCTTTAACGGCAATGTCAATTTCATGAGCGGGGCGGATTTGCTGGTGACGGGCGGCGTGCTTTCCGCCACCAATGCCGGGGCGAAAACCTGGAACTTCCGCGCCGATAATAATATCATCTTCAGCGGTTCGGCCGATATTACGTCTTCCACCGGCAGCATCAACCTGACGCTGAACAGCGACCGCGACAATGACAATCTCGGGGCCATCAAGCTGGGCAGCGGCATGAACATCGCCAGCAACGGCGGGCTTATTAATCTGGGTGGCGGTGCCAACCCGCTGGTGGATGAAGCCGTGGGCAATGGTGCCAATTATGTGGGCGTGCTGCTGGAAGGCGCGGGCCTGGATGCCGGTGGCGGCAACATCACCATTCTTGGGCGAGGTTCGGCAAGCGGTGGCGGTTTTTCCAACGTGCACGGGGTGTCGGTTGATGACGATGGAAGCGTTGCCTCATCCGTAACAACGAGTAGCGGCGGCACCATCACCATTACAGGATATGGCGGGACTGGCGGCACGAATAACAGCTATTACGGCGTGCTGGTATCGGGCAATGGCGCAGTGGAATCCTCTGTTCAGAGCCAAAACGGTGCCATTACCATCACCGGCGCGGGCGGCACCACGACTGGCAGCTATGCCAACGGCATCGTGATGTATAACAAAAGCCGGGTGGAAGCGACCGGCAGCGGTGGCATCACGTTCAACGGCACGGGTGGCACGTCCACCACTGGAAATTCGGCCGTTGTGTTTACGACGAGCGTCAACCGGGTCATTACCAATACAGGCAATATCGCCATCAACGGCACGGGCACCAGCAGCAACGGCAACAGCAACGGCATTCGCTTTGAGACATCCGGCACGGTGGAATCCACCGGCGGCGGCACGGTCACGCTGGATGGTCAGGCCGCGGGTACCAATAACGGCCTTTATATCGATGCCACAAGGCTGGGCAGTAACGTTGGCACGGGCACGTCGCTGCTGACGCTGATTGCCGATGGCATCACCTACACGGCGGGTGTGCTGCAGAGCGCGGCGGATGTGGTGATTCGCCCACGGAGCAGCACCACCACGGTAGGTATTGGCGATGGCGCAACGGCCTCCACTACGCTGGATATCGGCGATACGTTCCTGAATAATATTGCCTGGGGCGGGGTGTTGTGGCTGGGGGGAAGCAGCACCTGGAATAATTCAGGCAATACCACCATCAACACCACGCGCAATTTGAATGGCAATGTGAATTTCATGAGCGGCGCCAGTATCATGACTACCGGCGGCGTGCTCTCGGTTAATACGGCGGGCACCAAAGCATGGAACTTCTATGCGAACCATTCCATCCTTTACAGCGGTTCCGCCGATATCACGGCCACTACCGGTAAAATCAACCTGCTGATGAATAGCGATTATGATGGCAGCCTGGCGGGCGCCATCTCGCTTGGCTCAGGCACCAGCATTACGACCAATGGCGGCGATATCACGCTGAGCGGCGGCACCAATTATCTGACGGGATATGCCTATGGAACGGCAAGTAACGCGGATGGGATTTTTTTAAACAGCGCAACATTGACTGCAGGGAATGGTAATGTTGTTTTACGCGGGCATGGTCAAAATAACGGCTCTGTCACATCCCGTGGTGTGGTCATGTCGGGCGGTGTATCCGCTACGGGCGGGGGCACTATTTCCATCACCGGGGTGGGTGCTAAGGCAACATCAGGCAATAATATTGGTCTTGCAGGCATTAACAGCCAGGCTACCATTAGCGCGGTAGACGGCTTAATCAGCTTTAATGGCACGGGTGGCCAGGTTGCCGGTGCGACCAATGTGACCACGATCGGTATTGTGAATCTGGGCGGTTCCATTACCAGTAGCGGTACCGGCGGCATTACGCTTATCGGCAATGCCGGCAGCATCACTTCCGGTTCCGCAAGCTGGTCAACCGGTATGGATTTTCAGGCCGGTACCGTCAGTGTTGCTAATGGCAATATGCTGGTGCAGGGGCAAGGTACTACCAATAATGCCGCCTGGAGTTATGGCGTTGGTATTTATGGCGCAACCTTTCAATCCACCGGTACGGGCGCAAGCGCCGGTAATATTACGATTACCGGCACTTCCGGGGCGGGAACGGAATCTGAAAGCCCGGGGGTCCTGATCGGGTATGGGGTGGGGTCCCCTGGTATCATCACGACGGTGGATGGCGATGTCAGCATCACCGGTACGCGTCCGGGCGCCACCGCACGCACGGATGCGCATGGCATCTGGTTTTATGCCAATGACGGCAGCAAAGTGGAATCCACCGGTGACGGCAACATCACGCTGACGGGAACGACTGCCTCCAGCGGCAGCCAGGATATTTACATGAATCTTGGCAATATTGTCGGCAAGAGCACGTCGACCGGCGATATCACTCTTAATGCCAACACACTGGAAACCAATGGCGCCACCATTGTCACCTCGCATGATATTTATGTGAAAAACCGCACGGCCGGTACTGCCATCGGAATAGGCAGCGGCAGCGGCGCGCTTTCCATCAGCAATATCGAACTGGGAGGCATGGACGGCCGCATGATCGCCATCGGCCAGGCCAATGCCGGGGCGATGGATATTAACAGCGCCTTCGCATTTGATGACCCGATGGTGTTCTACAGCAATACGGGCATTACCGTGAATGCTGGCCTCTCTACTGTGGCTGCCAGTGACGGTGCATTTGATTTTGAAGGGCCGACAACATTTAATTACACGGCCGATACCAGCAATTCTACATCTGGTAGCGGTATTGTTCTCGGTAATTTCAGCCATGTTCTTGGCGCGGATCTGAGGTCTGCCACCCGCAATATCACCATTAATGGCGCGGTGACCCTTAGTGGCGCGGGAACGCGGATTATTGGTACATCGTCCTCCGGTACGGTTAACATTGGTGCAACAGGTTCCATCACCAGTGCCGGCACGTCCTTGCGTTTCACCGGTAGTGATTTCAGCATAGCCGGCGCGGTAACTGGTGGTGGTGGCGCTTCGCTGGCATTTGGAACATTGTGGGCAGGTTCGCTGGGCATTGCGGATGGCGCCACATGCGGTGGTGCCTGCGGTGCCAATATCTCGACCGCCGAGCTTGACCTCATTTCCGGGTGGGGGAATGTGTATTTTGGCGGCGGCGGCACCTCTTATTCATCCGTGGTGGATATTCGCGCTTATGCCAATTGGGCAGGCAGGGCCACAGGATCAATTAATTTCTCCGGTGCTGCCATCAGCGTTAACGGCGCACAGGCTTACGGCGCCCGTAACATTGGCATCAATGCTGATACGATTGATATTGCCTCCACCCTGACGGGGACCGGCAACCTGACATTTGTCAATACCGGTCTTACGGCAGCATCCACCGCGAATGTGGATTATGGCATTGGCGACGGCAGCTCGGGCGAGATGAATTTTACCAATGCGGAACTGAACAATATCGTCGATGGCTGGAACAGCATCATCTTTGGAAACAGCACAGCTGGCGCCATGGACATCCGTGCTTATGGCTGGCGCGACAATGTTCAGTTTAACATTAACAGCTCGGGAAGCATTACGGTTAACGGCGCGCAAACCACGGCGGCGGGCGGCTACAGCAGCACGATAACCTTCAATGGCCCAACGACCTTTAACGCGGATGTGAATACGAGCAATTCCGGCGCGGCCGCCGGGGCTATCACACTGGGGAATTTCGTGCATACGCTCGGTGCCGACCTTACTACCGATGACAGCAACATCACCATCAACGGCGCGGTCACGCTGAACGGGGTGGCCCTTGGCACGCGTGTCATCAATGCGGGGACGGGCAATTTCACCATCGCCGCCACAGGCAGCATCAATAGTAATCCCAATCTGCTGAACCTGAATCTTATTGCCGACAACATGGATATTCAGGGGCCGGTTTATGGCAGCTCGATTCGTGCATTGACCGTGGCCCCCTCCAGCGTTAACCGCGTCATGAACCTTGCCGGTGGCGCGGGTGGGCTTGATTTAAGCGCCGCCGAGCTGGACTTTCTCTCACCCGCCGCACCCAATCGCTGGAACAGCATTTCCTATGGAATCAACGGCCAAGGTGGCGGCATTAATCTGTATGGGCATACCTGGTCGAACGTGGCCACGCTCTATGCCTTCAATAATTTGGGCAACATCAATATTATCGGCACGCAGGATTTCACCGGCGTTCCTGTGGTCACGTTTACTTCCGGGGGTGATCTTTCGATTGGCGCGGCCCTTACGGGCAACGGTACATTAAACCTGGGGCCCATTAACGGCGGACAAACCTGGAGTGTGGCCACGGGCACAGGCACGTTTGATTTGAGCGTGGCCGACCTGGATAATATCACCGATGGCTGGTCGGGCATCAATATCGGGCGTTTTTCCACAACCAATCCGGTAAGCATCGGCGCGTATAGCAATTGGCGTGACCCCATCACCTTTACCACCGCCACCGGCGTTATGACCGTGACCGGTGCACAGGCCACCGGTGTGGGCAGCAATGGCAGCTTCACTTTCAATGGCCCGACCACGTTTAATGCCAATGTGGATACGCGCAACTCCGCCGCAGGTGTTGGGACCATCGTTCTGGGAAATTATAACCATACTCTCGGGGCGGACCTGATTACCGATGACAGCGGCATCACCATCAATGGTCCTGTTGCCTTATCGGGCGGGGCAGTGGTACGCACCATCAATGCTGGCACAGGAACGTTGACGACCACGGCTACAGGAACGATCAGCTCCACAGGCCAGAGCCTGACGCTGATTGCGGATAACATGACTCTTGGCGCCGCCCTTTCACCGACGGGCGGCAGCCTTACCATCGCTCCGGGCACCGCAAGCCGCGGGGTGAACTTCGGAACGCCAACGGGCGGGCTTGATTTGAGCGTAGCCGAGCTGGACCTCATCGACAACGGATGGAGCATCATCACGATCGGTAATTACCCGACCTATACCGGCCTGACCACCCTTGGGGGGTTCAGCCTGAACGACTCGCTGCAGGTGTATAACGGGGGTGCCAGCAATATCGTGGTTTCCGACACGGTGAATATGCTGGGAAATAACCTTGGCCTGGTGGTGGGCAGCGGCGATGTCATCCTGAACAGCACGATCGCCTCCGCAGGCGGTAGCCTTACCATTCGCAGCCATGGGTCCAGCTATAGCATCGCATTGGGAGGCGGGGCTGGAAACGTGGCGCTGTCCACGGCAGAGCTGGATAATATCGTGGATGGGTGGAATGCCATCACCTTCGGTAATGGTGCAGGCCAGCCCATCACGTTGGCGGCCTATAGCAATTGGCGCGACCCCGTCACCTTCAACTCAGGCGGCGGCCTCGGCAGTATCACCGTCAGCGGCGCGCAGAGCACGCTGGCCGGCAGCAATGCGCGATTCACCTTTAGCGGCCCGACCACGTTCAATGCCAATGTGGATACCAGCAATTCAAGCGCGGGTGCTGGAACTATCACGCTAGGGAATTTCGCCCATACACTAGGCGCTGATCTTATTACGGATGACAGCGACGTTACTATCAATGGTTCTGTCACCTTATCCAGTGCGGCTATTCGCTATATCCAGGCTGGCACCGCCACCCTTAATACTGCGGGTACTTCCAGTTTCAATATCATCGCCGGTTCGGCATTGCGCTTTGTGGCGGATAATATGACGCTGGCCGGAGCCATTACAGGCGCGGGGACAGGAGAGGTCGGGTTCGGCACTTATACCGCTTCCCGCACCATCGGCATCGGCACAGGCGCAACTTGTGGCGGTACATGCGGGTTGATGCTCGACGACAGCGAGATCGCCCTGCTCAGCGGTTCTTACAGCCAGATTCACTTCGGAACCACCGCCGGTACCGGGTTGATGGATATCCGCAACGTGAGCCTTAACCTTGCCAGCACTCTGATGTTCGATTCTGCGGCGACCAGAATTGTCGATATCAACGGCACTATCAATACAGGAACAAAATCGCTGGCCATCATGGCAGGTGATATCAATATTAATGCCGGTGCGGCCTTGCAGGGTACGGGTACACTCACGTTTGATCAGCGTGACGATTCCAGGAACATCAATGTCGGCACGGCCGCTTCCCTCTCCGGCATGAAAATCGACGATACGGAACTGGGGCGTATTACCAATGGATGGAGCAATATCCGTTTTGGCAACCGTGGTTATGCCGGCACAGGCCAAATTGAAATTAACACTGCCTATCAGTTTAACGATAGCGCCACCTTCACGGGCAACAGCGCTACTGTGAATAATTCTCTTACCACAGCAGTGGGAAGCAATGCCGGTTTTACCTTTGATGCGGCAACGACGTTCAATGCCAATGTCGACACCAGCAATTCCAGTGCGGGCGCGGGCACTATCACGCTTGGCAATTTTTCGCATACGCTTGGTGCGGACCTGATTACGGATGACAGCAATATTACCATCAACGGGCCGGTGACGCTTTCCGGTGGCGTAGGGGTAACGCGCACGATCAATGCGGGCACGGGAACCTTTACCAATAGCGCCACGGGTACTATTTCAGCCAGCAGCGCCAACCTGTCCCTTATCGCGGATGGATTCTCCATCGGCGGTGATCTCAACGGGCCGGGGCAGCTTTCCATCCGCAACAAGACATTGGGCAAAAGCCTTGGTCTAGCCGACGGCGCTACCGGCGATATTGTGCTGACCTCTGCCATGCTGGATCATTTCAACGGTAAAGGCTGGGCCTCGTTTATCAATCTGGGCAGCATTTCCTGGACCGGGGCTGTTGATATGCGCTCTTACATATGGAATGCGGGCACGGGCACGTTGTATATTCAAGGCGGTGCGAGCAATACCGCCATCGGGGTGAACGGGGCGGTAAATTTCGGCAGTAACAACGCCATCCTTCGCGCATATGATCTGAATATCAATACGGCAACCGGTTCGCTTGCAGGAACGGGCGCCCTCAGTCTCTGGCCCATTTTCATCGGCAACCAGATGGGCATCGGCACCGCGGCATCCTCGACAGACTGGAAAATCACGGATGCCGAGCTTGCACGCCTTGTTGACGGGTTTAGCTCCCTGCAGTTCGGTATGAGCAATGGTGTGGGGAATTTTGGTAATCACGATATCAATACCGCCTATCAGTTTCAGGACCTCACCATCTTCACCAACGATACGGGCATCAATACCGTCAACAGCGCATTAAGTACCAGAGCGGGCACCAACGGTAGTTTTATCTTTAACGGACCGACCACGTTCAATGCCGCCGTCAACACCAGCAATTCCAGCGCAGCTGCAGGAGCTATCACGCTTGGGAATTTTGCGCATACGCTTGGCGCGGGCCTTACGGCGGACGACAGCAATATCACCATTAACGGCGCGGTCACGTTGAGCGGCAACCAGACCATCAATGCCGGGTCCGGCACCATCATCGTGGGGGCCACGGGCTCTATCGCTGCCGGGGCGAATGACCTGGCACTGCAATCAGACGACATCAATCTTGGCGGTGACATTTCCGGCACGGGTAATCTTGAACTCAAGGTCAGCACTACAGGCCGAAGCATGGCGATCGGGGATGGCGCTACGGGCCTTTATGCGCTTTCTAATGCGGAACTCGATCATATTCAAAACGGCTTCAGCTGGATATTCCTTGGCCGCGCGGCAGCAGGCGGCGGCATTGACGGCAATATCGACCTGCAAAGCTATGTCTGGCGCGATAATGTGATCATCCGCCGTATCGACGCCAATGCCGTGACGGTCAGCGGCGCGATGGATATGCAGAATAATTACCTGCAGATTTCCGCCGATTCGCTTGATATCAACACGGCTACGGGGTCGTTACTGGGAACTGGAACCTTGAGCCTTGCCTCCGGTACATCCGGCCATGTGGGCATCGGCACGGCGGCGGATAATCTCGGCATGCACCTGACGGATGCCGAACTGGCCAGGATCAGCGACGGGCATACCTTTATTCGCTTCACCGACGGTACCTCCTATTTCACCAACTTCACCATCGATGTGAACACGGCCTTTGGCTTCACCGATTCGGTGGTGTTCTCGACCTTCGGCGGCAGGGCCATTACCGTGAATGGCTCCTTGACCACGGGGGCCGGGAGCAACGGCAATTTCAACTTCAATGGTCCCACTAGCTTTAATGCCAATGTGGATACCAGCAATTCCAGCGTAGGAGCGGGCACAATAGTACTGGGTAATTTTGCACATACGCTGGGGGCGGATCTGATTGCGGATGACAGTAACATCACGATCAACGGCGCGACTGCGCTTTCCGGCGCGGCGGGTACTACGCGCACCATCAATGCGGGCGCGGGTACGTTGACAACGGCTGCGACCGGCACGCTCAGCGCCACGAGTCAGAATATGCAGCTGATCGCCGATAGTGTTGCGCTGGGGGCATCCGTTACCAGCACGACGGGTGGGGGTATTATTCTGCGTCCCTATACTGCAGGGCGTGCTGTGAATATCGGTACAGCGGCAGGCGTCACCAACTTCTCACTGGATGACACAGAACTCAACCTCATTGGCTGGACCGGCGGCGGCACGCTGTGGCTGGGCGGCAGTGCCGGGTGGAATGATTCCGGCGCCACCACCATAAACACGACCCGTAATCTGAACGGCAACGTAAACTTCATGTCGGGCGCGGATATTCTTGTAACAGGGGGCAACCTGCAAACGTCTTCCGCCGGGGCCAAAAACTGGCAGTTTATCGCGGATGACGATATTGTGTTTTCCGGCAGTGCGGATATTACCGCAAGTGGTGGGGCGCTGAATATCACCCTACGTAATGATGAAGACAACGACGCCGCCAGCACGACCAGTTTTGCTTCCGGTACAAGCATTGCCACCAATGGCGGAAGCTTCACCAACATTGCAAAAAATTCGGTGCTTTCCTCGGGGGCGTCCGTTGCCAGCGGTGCGGGCAACCAGGAATGGGATGTTAATACGCTGGACCTGAGCGGCACCATCAGCACCACGGCTCAGACCACCATTACGCCACGCAGCTCAACGCGCAGCATCGGCATTGGGGCGGGAGCAGGCACGCTTAGCCTGGATGATATCGAGCTTGGCCATATTACCACGGGTTCGCTGGTGATAGGTGGCGTGAATGCCAATAGCATTACAATCGACACCGCGTATGCCTTTGATGGTCCGACCAGTTTTGTAAGCAACACGGGCATCACGGTATCTTCTGCGCTTGGTACGGCGGTTGGGAGTGATGGATCGTTCAGCTTCCAGGGGCCGACGACTTTT